>WLOY01000058.1 GCA_009699015.1 Actinomycetota bacterium
AGCATGTTCTGGTGCCGGCCGTGGCTGCTCGAGCGGATAGCCGACCTCGACATCGGCGACGAGCACTTCGAGCCCGAGGCCGGCCAGTACGACGCCACGACCGCGCACGCCCTCGAGCGCCTCATGGGGATCTACAGCACGGTCGGCGGCATGGACATCGTCGAGGCAATGGACGTCAAGCAGCGCCTCACCGCCTACCGCAAGAATCCACAAATACGCCCCAACATCTACGCCTTCTACCTGCCGCAGTATCACCAGTGCGCGGAGAACGACGAGTTCTGGGGTGAGGGCTTCACCGACTGGGTGAACGTGAAGAATGCGAAGCCACTCTTCGAGGGCCACCGCCAGCCGATCCTGCCCAGCGAGGAGGTCGGCTTCTACGACCTCAAGGACCCAGAAGTCCTGCGCAAGCAAGCGAAGATGGCGAAGGACCACGGCATTGACGGCTTCGTCTTCCACCACTACTGGTTCGACGGTAAGAAGGTCCTCGACACCCCGATCAACAACTGGCTCGCCGACCCCACCATCGACCTGCCGCTCGCCATCTGCTGGGCCAACGAGCCATGGACTAGAAGGTGGGACGGACTTGACCAGGACGTGCTCATCCCGCAGACCTACGGTGAGAACTGGGCCGACAGGTTCTGGGACGACATCGCACCATTCCTCAGCGACCCCCGCTACATCCGAGTCGACGGCGCCCCGATGCTTGTCATCTACCGGCTCGGAGAGATCCCCAACGCCACCGACGCCATCGACCTGTGGCGAAAGCGAGCAGCAGACGATGGCCACCCTGCACTGCACCTGCTCGCTGTTGTGCCAGCAAGGGAAATCGACGACTTGGCCCCCGATATCGCGCAGGCAAGCGACGGCCTAGTCGGTTTCCCGCCTGGGTCAAACGTGCGGATTGAAAGCCTAGCTGGCCAGTTTCAGACGATGGAGCAGCTCTCAGGTGACTTTATGTCGTACCAAAGTGCAGTAACGACGATCGACGGCGCAAGGCGAGGGGAGAGCCCTCAACAACCCGGGCTCATGCCAGGTTGGGACAACACGGCCCGCCGAGGTGCGGGGGCCCACGGCTTCATTGGATCGAACCCGGTCACTTGGCGCCTCTCAATTTCATTGCAACCCTGCCCACGTAACCCGAATGACCGCGGCATGGTCTTCATCAACGCTTGGAACGAATGGGCAGAAGGTGCGGCCCTCGAGGGAAGCGGGCGCTTCCAGAGGAGCATGCTTGCAGCGATAACAGACGCCAGCCCGTGCACGTTGCCTGTAAGTTTTCGACGCCACCGCGAGCTAGAGCGACCGGCAGTTGGAGAATACCCTCGCCCGGTCTCGGAACCCGCGCATGCTGTGTCAACGGGTCTCTGCACATCGCCTGTTATGACACCGGTGCTATCACCGAACGCCCATGGGCGCTAAGGGACACGTCCAGCAGATGAGCGAAGGAAACGT
Source organism: Actinomycetota bacterium (assembly GCA_009699015.1). GTDB lineage: Bacteria > Actinomycetota > Actinomycetes > S36-B12 > S36-B12 > WLND01. The sequence goes on from WLOY01000058.1 coordinate 1,456, forward strand.
CTCGGCCTGTGTGCCGCTGGTTGAGCAGACGGAGTCCGCGTGGTGAGGACGATCTGCGCGCGGGTGGGGCGCGCGCGGCCGACCGAACCGGCGGTGGGTGGATTCGACCGGGTCCACGACGGCCTAGTTTCCGGCTGGTTCGTGTGCCCGGGTTGCGGCCTCCAGCCGAAATCGAGGCTTGGGCTTCTCCTCGACGGCCAGCGGGTCGTGGCTATCGCGTCCGCCACCCCGCGCGGCGACGTGCCTGGCGGCCAGGGGTTCCTGTTTCGCTTTCCACCCGTCCGCGCCACCGCCCCACGGGTCCTAGTCCAATGCCCGGACCATATGGACCAAGGCCTAGAGGTCAAGGCGGACCCGACTGACTGGCGGACGGGCGTACTAGGGGCGATCGAGACGAGTAGTTGGCCGATCGTCACAGGCTGGGTTGCCCTCATCGACCCCACCGACAGCGCACCCGAGCTTGCCATTGTCGGCCATGCGTGCTGGCCAGTGCGCGTTACTGCCCCTCGTCCGGACGTTCAGGCCCACCTCGGCGACGCCGGCGTCGGCGGGTTCCAATTTGACCTCGGGGCCACTCTGGGCGCAGGCAGCGGCCCGCCGCTGCGCACCGCCCTGCCCGACGGCACTGCCCTGCAGCTGATGGCACGTGGCCGGGTTCTGACAACCGCCGCGGTCGAGGACTCGCCGCTCGGCCCGGACGACCCTGGCTGCATAGCTGCGGTCGCTGGGCCGAGGCCCGGCGTGGACGAGCAGGCGGAAGTGAACCTGCGGCGGCGCTTCCTGACGACGGAGATCGACCCTGAGGGCGACTGGCGCGACCTTCTCACCCGCCTCGGGCTGGAGACCCACTCCGCCGAGGTCGAGCAGTGGGCCGCGTACCTTTTGCACCTAGGCCGCTCTAACATGGAGGTCGCCAGCTGGCTGGCGATTCGCGCGACCCAGTGGCTAGGAGCCAACGCCGTCAGCCCGCTGCCGCTTACGTTGCAGAGAGCCTCTGTCGCCGTCTCGGCTGAGATGCCTAAGAGCGTCCTCGCGTGGGCTGATTCGGTTCGCGGCGTCAATCAGAACAGTTACGTTCCAGTGCTCCCTGCGCCGGCTGCGGAGGTGCCGACCGCGGTCGACAAGGTCCTCGTTGCCGGCTTGGTCAACCACCGCTCCGGCCTGGGGCAGAACGCGCGTAACTCCCTGCGCGCACTCGAGCTCGCGGGGATCCACGGCTGCGTTGCGCCGTTCTTCCCCGCGCCCGGCGGATGGAACCCCCGCCTGACAGGAAGGGGCAATTCAGAGCCTGCCTCCGAGGACCACGCGGTACTGCTCCACTTGCCCATCGACCAGGTCATCCCCAGCCTGTCCGCCCAGTCCTCGCTGTTGCGCACCGACCGACTCATCGGATATTTCATGTGGGAAACCGACGTCATCCCGCGGCAGTTTTACCGCGCTCTGGACCTGGTCGATGAGATCTGGACAGCGACCGACTTCGTTGCGGACTCATTTCGCGCCGTCACTGAAACCCCAGTCCATGTCACTGGACACGTCGTCGACGTGTCCGGCGTGGAGACCGTAGTCAGAGAAGATCTCGGAATTCCGATACATGCATTCGTCGTCCACTATGCCTTCGACGCCAACTCCACCGTCGCGCGCAAGAACCCCAACGACGCTATCGACGCGTTCCAACTCGCTCTCGGTGACGACCCTGATTCGGTCTTCATGCTGAAGGTCCGCAACTTTCCGCAGGTCGAATGGCAAGCAAGGTCAGGGGATCCCTACGCTCGCGGGTTGTTGGACCGGTTGGCGAGCCACCCAAAAGTCCGTCTCGTAACGGGTGAATGGAGTCACGCTCGAACCCTCGGGCTCATAGACATGTCCGACTGCTACTTAAGCCTGCACAGAGCCGAGGGCTTTGGCTACGGGATGGCGGAGGCGTTTCTGTTGGGCACCCCGGTTGTGGCCACCCGATATTCTGGAGTGGCGGAGCACCTTGGTGAGGCTGGTGTGTGGCTGATCGGCTCAGATCTTGTGTCGATGGAACCAGGCGACTACTTCTATTGGGAACCTGGGATGGTCTGGGCGCAGCCTAGACTGAGGGAGGCCGCCCAAGCCCTGATTGAAGTGCGAAATTGCCTCCCCGAGCAACGGTGGGTAGCACCATCGGAGTCGACGTTCTCGCTTCGAGCCCTCGCCTCCGTCTATGCGAGTCGACTCCGCGAGTGATCACTCCGCCGAGCCGTTGCCGATTTGCCCGTCTCTCAAGTCCTAGCCTCGAGGAGGCAAAGAATGTGGCTAGCCGTTAGTCCCCAACTAAATCTCGTGAAGCGGCTTCAGCTGACGATTCTCGAAGCGGGAAATTGCGTGCCATCCGAGTCGGGTGCGACCTCGATTCAAGATTGGTTTGACCGGTATGGGGGTGATGGGTCCCTGGTAGACGAGAATCCGCGCCGTCGAATTGCCGCGCAACTGATCCTTGAGGCAATGTCGAAGTCTGGATCTGGCTGGGTGACGAATGGTAACCCCGCCGACCTCCGTTACTGGCTTGAGCTTGATCCATCGATTCGCGCCGTGTACATAAGCCCGAGCGCGCGGTTCTCACTCGCCGATTGGCTAACAGAACCATGCGAGTTCCCTTCGGATCTCAGCTCCTACCTCGATGGCGTAATGCGTTCCAAACTTTCCCTTACCGGTACGTGGTCATTCGCAGCGGAGCAAGTGGTAGCGGTCGATGATTCTGACGACTGGTGGTCGTCGGGGCTCCTTGATTTCATGGGTATCGGAGAACAAAATCGCGATGTATTGCGCGTGCACTTTCCCGGTGAGTTGGAAAAACTTGTCGCGGATCGTCTCCTCAAAGGAGGGTTGGACCCCCTGCTTCAGGCGCTGACTGGTGGCGAAGGAGGCGAGGCCAATGATCGGGTGAGGATTCTGGCCCAGTACGTGGAGCTTTGGAAGCGACACGCCAAGAGTGAATTACCTTTCGCTGCTGGTGCCACTAGGGGTGAAGATCGAAGTGACGTCTCAGCCTTGAGAAGTCGAATACGCCAGATTTCCCTTCTCCACTCAGCAAGTCAAAACTCACTGGCAAAATTAGAATCAATCGGCAAATCAGAATGGAAAGTCAGTCCCTGCATTGACACGACTACTGTCTCGGCCCGAATTGATTTCTGTTCCAATGGCAGGCATCGATGGGTTTGCACCGGCGTTCGCAGTCAGGGTGTGGAGATTCCCGGACTTTTGGTTGAAACGATCGAGGTGTCGGGAAGAATGGGAATCCTAGCGTTCCAAAGTACGGGTGGACTGGTGAGACTTTTGCGGTCTCTACGTGAGCATCTCGCGTGGCGCCAGGTAGTTGCACCTCGCAACTTAGCGATTTCTTGGGACCTCATCCCCGATGCCGACGTCGCCAACATGCCTATCGATGCATTGTCTCGCGAGGACGCCCTCCTGTTGCAGAGCATCTTTAGGGCTATCGCGGTTCAAGCGGGATCGAATGCGTGCAACTGCACGCTCTCGGCCGTGGAATCTGGTGAGGTGATGCGTGTTCTTGACACTAAAGTCGAAAAGGCAACTTTCCGGTCGGTGTCTCTGATTTCTGCATGCAGACATGACGAATATGAACATATTTGGCTGAGATTGTATGACTTTTGCGCTTGGGCAGTGATTTGGCCAGTGATCGATCTTCGGCTGGCGTCATCGCACCCGGCGAATGAGGAGTTCGGATCAATGCCGAAGGTTGAATTTCCCTGGAACGGATCAGGCTTTATTGAGAACGACCTTGCCAAGTCATACTTTGATGAATTTGGATACAAGTATGAGTTGCGCTTCGCCAAGCCGAGCGAGATGGACTTCGACGGCTGGATGTCCCTTGGTACCGAAACCCGTGCGATGGTCAAAGCCCTGATAGACGCCCTCCCACACGCCTTGCAAAGACTCCCTGCGACCGACGAAAGAGCGCTGCAAAGGCCCATCTCGCATTGGCTTGAGGTAGTCAATACGATTCAAGCTTCGATGCGAAGACACCTGGAAACTAGTCCAGTTGTTAAATTCGCAGCCAATTCGGAGCAGCCTACGCGTGGCATTCGACGGGCTCTTAGAAAGCTGAGTCTCAGGTGATAGCGGAGAACTCGCGGGCTTTCCTTTCAGTGGTGATTCCATCCCTAAATCAGGGACGGTTTATTGAGGGTGCGCTTGACAGCGTCTTGGCCCAAGAGTCAGACGCGATAGCCGTCGAAGTGCTTGTTGTCGATGGGCGCTCGCGCGACAGCACGAGAGAGATTGTTTCGACCCGTGCTGAGAGCGACAATCGAATCGCACTCCTTGATGCATCTGGGGCCGGACCCGCAGCGGCTATCAATCAAGGCCTTGCGGCGTCTGAAGGGGAATACATAGCTTGGCTGTCTGCTGACGATAGGTACGCCTCAGGTGCGATCGCTCGGGCAGTCACACACTTGCGGGAACACGCCTCCGCTTTGTTGGTCTATGGCCAAGCGGACATCATCGACGAATCAGGCGTTGTAACGGGAACGTACCCAACTCTCCCCCCAGGAGAGTTGTTCAACTCATGGCATGGGGGCTGCGGGATTTCTCAGCCGACGGTTCTCATGAGGCGGAGTGTGCTAGAAGACCTCGGGTACTTGGATGAGAATTTACGCACTTGTTTCGACTTTGAATACTGGCTGCGGCTGGGAGCAGTCGGAGCGCAGCGAGTGGGCTTCATTGATGCCCTACAAGCGTTCGTTACCGACCAACCGGAACGCATTACGCGAACGCTGCGATGTACGGTGGCCCTTGAGTCGATTGAGGTGCTGCATCGGCATGGATTCAGGACCGACCAACACTGGCTGAAGACGGCACTCATCGATGAAGCCTCCGCGTACCCCCAAGCACTTACGAAAACCGCACTCGTTGAGCGGATCAACTTTCTGCGCTCGGCTGCGGCGACTTACCTACAACGAGTCGAAGCCGAAGAGTTTCGTGAATGGTCGGAGCTCTACTTGTCGGCTAAGGCGCCGGTCGATGGTGTTTGGCTTTCTAGGGATCTTGACGGTTGGTTCGATGGAGACTTGGAGATCCGGTGGTCGAAGCGCGCGGAGGGAAGTGCACTGCTACTTCTCTTTGATTGCGCGTACCTAAGACCACCCATAAAGGTCCGAATCTCGACCGGCGGAAAAGCCTCACAGGATCTAACGATCGATAAAGTTCCATTTGGCGTACACCTAGTTCTGGATTCGCAGAATGGGTCGCGCGCGACATTGGGTGTCACTCAGGCTCGCCCTCCACTGGTGGAGATGCTCACCGAAACGCGAGCGATTAGCCTCCATCTCGCCAACGCAAGATTCACGCGGCGACGGAGATTCGCATCAGCACTGACACGAAGCGGGCAATACGCAAGACTGAAAGCAGGATCATGAAAGCACCCGCGCGCATTTTCACCAGCATTGTGCCTCACGGGCCTGAGCGCCAGTCGGCAGCGGTTGAGCAATGGCACGCCCTTGGATACGAGGTTCATTCGGTCAATTCGGTGAGCGAGGCTCGTCGAGTTGACGAGCAATTTCCGTATGTATACGTGCATGAATCGCCTCGTGATGCGATGAGCATTTGGGGCAGGGCTTACGCGTTTGTGGACGATGTCCTCACGATCGCGGAGTGGGTCACGAATGACGATGAACCGATATGCCTAGTCAATTCGGACATCTACTTGGATGGCCGTCTCGATGATCTAGAGTGGGCCGCGATTCCCCATGGGTCTGGAGTAATTGGCACTCGCATAAATGTGTCCACTCTGAGTTCCCCCTTCGGGCTAAATTACGATGTGGGTTTTGACCTCTTTGTCTTTCCTAGTGGGGCACTGCGTCAAGTTTCCTTCGGAACGCTCTGTCTAGGGGTCCCATTTTGGGACTTCGCCTTACCTCTCCTCCTGGCCCGCATGGGACATGCGTTGGTATATCTCGGGGAACCGGTTCTATTGCACGTATGGCACGCTGAGAGATACTCCCGAAAGGTGCTCAATTTGGCAGCATTTGAATTTACCCGGGTCCTGAAACTAAATGGTGTTCCAGTCGGATTGGCATCTGCTACCGAAGTTGAGACGTCAGATATCAGCGACGAAGAACTGATGTTAGATCTTGTCCTACCTTCCCTTAGAGCCATTCACAGTCTCTTGGAATCTTCCGATTGCTTGATGAGCAAGGACCGGAAAGAAACCCGGCGATCTCTGAAATTTAGGGCGAGTGATGCTTACGGCATACGGGTAACCGACTCGGAGCGCGCGTCTGGGCTTGATTTCTATCACCCGCTCTATTCGCTCTATCCGGAACTTCTATGGAGCTTGGGGAACCTCATGCAGACCGAGTTGCGCAGGTCTGCGCGCGCACGCGTTCACAAGGGCACGTTGACGACGCTTGGAGGAGTGCAGCCATGAATTGTGAGCCATTGGTTTCGATTCTATGCGTAGCCTTCGAGGCTGGGGACAATCTCCAAGGCTGTCTCGAGAATCTCGCTAACCAGACAAGATTTCATGAGTGCGAGATTCTGTGCTTTTACGACCGAGGCTCGAAGGGTATGGAGAAATCGATTCTGGATGCCTTTCTCGGTCGTCTCGGACCACGTCTGCGCCTGATCCCGGTAGATGAGGATCCCGGACTCTATGAGCTGTGGAACCTTGGTGTCACGCTAGCGCGTGGTCCGTACATCACTAACGCGAACCCTGATGATCGACGACATCCGCAAATGATCGAGTGGGGAGTTGAGCATCTCGAGTCGGATGCGACCCTCGATCTAGTCGCGTTCCCCCTGGATGTGACGTTGGAGCACGTAACCTCTTGGGAGGATTCCGAGCGGCTAGCCACGTGGTTCCAGGACTTCGCAGGCCCCATTTCTGTGGCCGGGATGTTTGAAACCGTTGCGGAAGCGACAGTGCAGTCCAGAAACCTTCCGCACTGTATGCCTTTGTGGCGGAAAAGCCTTCACCAACGCTTCGGATGCTTTGAAGAGCACAAGTTTGGGCCGAGCGCTGATTGGGAATTCTGGTTGCGTTGCCTTGACGGTGGCGCGAATTTGCTGATGGATGATCGCGTGGGCGGGCTCTACTCAATGCGTGAAGGAAGTTATGGGCGAGCCTTCGGTGAGGACTGGGATAGAACGATCATCCAGCACTACGGACCCGGGGGGCGTGGCAGATCCGGTGGTCCTGAAAGAAATTCCGTTGAATTGGCGATCAACGGGGTTCAGAGGGCCGGCGTAGACCTTTCTCGCCTGCAAGGTTCGGGTTTCGGGCTTCACCGCCATGGATGGGCTGCAGCCATGGACGCGTTGCAGCCGTTAGTGATGCCGAATGGCATTGTCTTGGAGCCGTTTCTCGAGAAGCGATACCATTTTGGCACGGATGAGGGAGAAGCCAGTTCAGGGATTCATGCGCCTGAGACAAGCGCGTGGATTGGGTTTCTTCACGCCCCGGAGGAATTGCCTGACTGGTTCGGGCCCTGGCTTAAGCCTTCGTTCATACTGAATAGGCCTTCCCTGCGAGAAAGCCTCCCACGCTGTCGAGGAATATTTGTCCTATCCGAGGAATTGAGAGCGTGGGTGATGGACTCGAAACTGTTACCCCCAGATATCCCGGTGTCAGCGATTCTTCACCCCACTTGCTTAGAGGTAGAACAATTCTCGTGGGACGCATTTTGCGAGTCTCCAAAGGTGACACAGATTGGGGCTTGGGGGCGCAAACAATACGCAATTCACTACCTGCGCGCGCCCTTTCCAAAGGTAGCAATCTTTAGGGATCCCAGAGATATCCGTCAGGAGGAGGCCCGTCAACTCTGTTTGCCCGAAGACGCAAGCATTTCGTGTGTCGAATATCCGGTTTTGAGCGATAACGAATACGACTCACTCTTGTCACGGTCGGTTGTCTTCGCATGGTTTTTCGGTATAGCTGCATCGAACATTGTTCTCGAGTGTATTGCTAGGAGTACTCCTCTTTTGCTGAATCGATTGGAGGCATCCGTCGAGTACTTGGGTGCGGACTATCCTCTGTTCGCCAGTGACCTCGGTGAGGCATCCCAGTTTGTAAGAGATCGTGAACGCTTAAGGGCGGCGCATGAATACCTGAGCGAGATGGATAAGCGCCGGTTTTCGTTTGATGCGTTCAGGGAGCAGTTCATTGCTTCTGACGTGTGGCGCCAATTGATGGAAAACGCTCATCGCAATGCACATTGACGCCGCTGCATTTGCGCTTGCTTCGCTGGCTGCCGAAAGGGAGTCGGTCGATGTCAATCTCTTGCCCTCTAGTCCTCCCGCGCCTGATGAAAGCCTGGCTTCGTGGTGCTTCTGGTTCGGTCAGGCGGCCGCGGGTGGAGATTGGGAGGCAATTAGGGCGAGTTTCGAGTCTTGGTTGCTCGTGAACCGTTGTGATTGGGCAGCGATCGAGGCGCTCACTGAGTTCTTAACGGTCCTTGGATGGGGTTCTGAAGCGCGTAAATTCGTGGCCCTCTCGTTCGATCCGTGGGCAAGTCTGAGTTGGCGTCGCGTTGTGGAATCCCGCGGCTTGGTCGGTGAGGACAGGTTGGCCAGATTAGCGGAGATCTGGCGATGGGATCCATCGAGTTCTTTTGTCTGTCACGAGCTGGGGGAGTGCCTAACCGAAGTCGACCGGGATCTCGCCCAAGTCTGGTACCGCCGTGCCACGATTCGAAATCCACAGTTCGGCTGGACTTGGTGGAATTGGAGCAAACTTCAAACTAAGAATAATAGCACGTTTCGAGAGCGAATTGCCGTGCTTGAGAAGGCCGCAACTCTGATGTCTGAGTCACCGCACGGCCTTGAACCAGCGCGCGCGTATGTGGAGTTGGCTGTCACGACTAGGAAGTGGCGCCAGGCTCTGAATCTGCTCTATGGGGTTTCGATGCAGTCATCTTCTATAGATGGGCTGGCAACTGTCTTTGATGTTTGCCTTCGATATGGAAGGGTCAGTGAAGCATCGGTTGTATTTGGTCGACTCCTCGAGATTCCGGAGGCTGAGCAGCATTGGGTGATCGGGCTGATGGCGAACTATCCGCTGCGATCCGTAGCAGCAAGGGCTGACTGGGATCCGGACGTCCCGTTATTTAGGTAACTCTAGGGCGAACCCCGGCGATCGTCGCAATGCCTCGAGCGTTGGAGGTCGTGGTGGGAGACTATCGCGAAAGTGGTGAAAGTGGCATTGTCGGTCGGGTCATAGACGTTTCAACTTTCGAAGTCAGGGGCAGTACGCCTGACTCTGCCAGCCAGCTCCATGTCATCCACACCTACTGAATCACAGACTTTTCACCTCCGGAAACTGCCCACTTCGCGCGACAACGTGAATCCACCAAACTCCTTCACAGATCCCGCAAATGCTGCCGCAGCAGCAGTCGGTAACGTTCGTCCACGTGGCTGCGAAGCGATCCGTGTTGCATCTCAAATGCGACGTCAAAATGGGACAAGAGCGTTGGAGGCGTATCGAGGTCTATGAGAGTTACCTGGCCGTCCACTTCGACGGCATTGTTGGCGCACAGGTCAGTGTGAGCGTATCCAGTGGAAAGTGTCGCTCGCCAAACTCGCTCGACGAAATCTTGGGGAAGGGCATCGATGCGTTCCCCAGCCACAGTCAAATAGCCGATACAGGAGCCAGCTTCATCTTCTACCGTATCGACAAATCCCGGCGCCGTGTCGGAGCAAACCAGGCCAATATCAAGACAGGCTATACCCATCAAAGGGTGGAAAAAATCGTGCAAGACGAAGTTTCCGTCAGCGACGACTAACTTGTGTGACTCGTATCTTGGTAACCATAGCTTCACTACATATCGATCGAGGCGCCACAGCGTGCGCGCGGTTTCGGGAGTACTCGCTGTCCAGTTCAAGGGGGCGATTAACCGTTTCGCAGCCGCCCAGTTGAGTCTTGATACCAACACGTGCAGCACCTACGACTTTCGTGCTCGGCCTTCGAGAACCAATGCCGTTAGTCCAGCGTGACAACCACTGGAAAAGCTTCGCCACAAAAAACCGAGCTGGTCAATCCGACGACTTCCACTCGGTCGTAGCCAGCGTCAGCCAGGAAGGCTAAATTCGATTCAATGGTGAACATACCCTCATATGCGGCCGTGGTGGCCAGTACTCCCCAGCTCGGGTTCAATCGAAATGCCTCTGCTCGGCCAGGTCTGGTTTGGATGATCATCTTTGGCCGGTGCTGACGAAGAAAATCCTGCAGATAACGGAGGTAGTCGTCCCCAACGTGGTACAGGACGCATGCTGCAATGATCCCTGAGATACCTGGATGAAGATAATTGGTGAAAGTACCAGACGCGAAATCTACGGGACCCGTGAGTCCTTGAGAGATAAACAAGGGGCGAGCCCGTTCAGCGCGATCGATTAAAGGTTGTTCAACATCGACGCCCGTCACGTGGTTTGCGACGAAACCCGCCAGATATGTATAAAGTCCTGAGTTGCATCCAATGTCAAGCACGTGCCGTCCCTGCAGGTGATCGAGTGCTGAGATGACCACAGTGGCCTTATTGGTGATTCCCTGGTAGTCAGCTGGATAGCCCGTCCCGGCACCGTCCTTCCACAACTCTTGGAGCGAACCCATGCCAGCGGTTTGGAGTGAGTGCACGACTGACTGCAATGCTGTTTTCATGAGTGATCCCTTTTGTGTAGTGATTTGGGTGACGATAAGAGTTCTTGCAGCACTTCACTGAGTGATTCGGTTGGGGGGGGGAGAAGCTTCGGCCCATCGCCAAAGCGCGCGAGCATTGCCTCGCTACACGCTCGATGCGTAATCCTTGCAGAAGGAGGGTTCTGCGTCTCCACGCGCCGAAATCAAGGTTCTGCCGCATAATCCGCAGAATCTTGCTGTTGTCAATGGCTTGAGCCGCGGCAGGATGCCCCCGTCTATTGTTTCGAATGCCCGTGCAAGAGAGTCCACGGATACACCACGCTCTCAGGCGCCAAGTAAACCGACCAAGCCAGACCAGAACCACACGCCGCCTAAATTCTGGTGTCCTGCGGAACAACCTGTTGGGCCACACATGTCCAATGAGGATCATGCTGCCGCTAGCGTTAGGAAATGTGGAGCCATGAAGAACCGTCGTGGTCGGCTCAACGGCAAGGCGGCCACCCAGCCAAAACAGTCATGGAGTGGATTTGGCATGAGTTGCGAGGGAAATTCATCCCACGATGTCTCGAAGAAGGACATTCGCTTTCGCTCTCTGATGCCGGAAGTGACGGGAAGAGACTGTGGCTCGACGTCTGTCTTTGCTCCCGTTTCGATTTCTCGGACCGCATAGCTATCCTGAAGCAAGTCATGCAAGTAATTTGGGTGGGCCTTAAACCTGACTAATGCTGGAACTGCGGCTAAACACCTCTGCACCTCCCTTGGGGTTGTCTGGGCGTTACACCGCCTTGGCGACAACGTCAGGCGACTTTCTCGAGGAACCACTGGTACGTCGAGGTAAGGCCGTCGCGCAGCGAGATTTTCGGGGTCCATCCCAGAGCCTTGACTCGCGCAGTATCGAGCAATTTGCGCGGCATCCCGTCGGGCTTTTTTGCGTCCCACTCGATCGTGCCGGTGAAGCCGACAACATCGGCGACAATGCTGGCGAGCTCCTTGATCTTCAGGTCGACACCAGAACCGATGTTGATCGGTTGGGCGGAATCGTACCTTTCGAGCAGCGTTAGGCAGCCCTTGGCTAGGTCGTCCACGTGCAGGAATTCGCGGCGTGGGGCACCCGTACCCCAGACCGTGACGATTGGCGCACCGGACACCTTGGCGTCATGGAAGCGACGGATGAACGCTGGCAGCACGTGGCTTGTCTCCAGATCGAAGTTGTCACCAGGGCCGTACAGGTTGGTCGGCATTGCGCTGATCCAGTGCCGGCCGTACTCCTCTCGGTGGGCACCGACGTAGAAGATGCCGGCGATCTTGGCCAAGGCGTATGCCTGATTTGTGGGTTCAAGTGGCCCGGTCATCAGCGAGGACTCACAGATGGGCTGGGCCGCGTCCCGCGGGTAGATGCAGGACGAGCCGAGAAAGAGCAGCCGGTTGACGTCAGCGGCGTGGGCTGCATCCATGAGGTTGGTCTGAATCAGAGAGTTATCGCGCAGGAACTCGACAGGATAGGTTGCGTTGGCCATGATGCCACCAACCTTGGCAGCGGCATCGATGACGATGTCAGGCTTGATCTGGGTTATCGCGTCAAAGGTGGCGTTGCGATCTCGCAGGTCCAGCTCCTCGGAGCCCCAGCCGAACGTTCGGCCGACTCCCTTAGCCTGTAAAGCCCGCAATAGAGCCGAGCCAACCAAGCCTCGGTGCCCTGCCACGTAGACCGAGACATCCCCCCACGACATCTGTGTGTCATCACAACGGGTGTTCACTGAATTCCTCTCTGCATCGTTACTTGGCGCCCGTGAAACGCCAAGCGTCTGGGTCAACCGCGATCATCGCGGTCTCCGACAGGAGCACCTAGGGCCCCTCACCTAGTTTCGTTTTCACTCTGCCCGGTTCACCGACGTCGTCTACCTCGGTGGGCGCAGGATCTTGGGGTCAAACTCAACCTAGTTGTCTCGCCCTTGGCTGGGATGCGGGAACGAGACGTCAGAAAGTGACGAATCGTGTACGCGGTGCCGGTAGTGAGGTTAAAGACCACCGGCTCGACGGGTTGCAGTATTCGCAACATGCCGTCGGTGTACCTCGGCGCAAAGCCCAAATCTCGGATTGAAGCCAGGAAACGCATCTGCAGGTCGGACTTGTCACCTTTCGGGATATTCGCCACCGCGCGGTTGATCTTGCGGGCCCTGGAAGTGGCGCCGCGGGGAGTCGTGGTCGGGCAACTCTCGGCCGATCTCGAAAATCTCGCGCGCCTCGCGGTGGCTCTTGCTGATCCAGTGTGTGCATACCTTCTCCGCGGCGCGCGGAGGCGTGGGGCGAACGGGGTGACCCTGTTCTCAGACGGAGGGGAGACGCTGAACATCTTGGAGGTGGACGACTGGTGAAAGCGGATGCTCTGATCGTGGCGGCGTAATGAATGCAGCAGGTTCGTCGTGCCCGAGCCCGTGCCCGTCGCATCGGAGGTGTGCACCGGCTCACGCCCACTCGGCCGCACACATGACCGCGCCACCCGCCGGAGCAGCTTGTGCGGGCTGATCGCCCGGTCCACTTGGCGCATCAGTTTCGCATATGTCACGTCGCCGCAATCCAGGTGCGGGTCGCGCCATGTCATGTGCTCAACGTGATGATGGTCATCGATCCGCGAGCGGGTGAACGTGCTCGAACGACAGACCATCGTGTGAATTTCGTCCCCCATTTCAATGAGGTGCGAGGAAGCACGCATGCCTTCTTGGTCAGTCACCAGACCCCTGCTCCAAACGTTTCGCCATGTGTTGCATCCCCGCCCCCAGAATTGCATAAACGCAACTGTAGTCGTTACCCGCTATGCGAACAACCGCGCCGGCCAGCGGATCCGCCGACTCGTGCTGGGGCAAGAGACGGACGAAGAGAGGCTCGATGGGGACATCGATGCGCGGGTGGCACTTCGCGCCCTGCTTGCGATGCCGCTCTAGGAAATTGCAGGCGCGTGAGTCAGGCCCAGGTCGATCTCCTTGGTGCAGTGCTGGTGGAGGAGCGCGGGACTGTGCGAGGCCATGACGAGAGTTCCGGCGGTTTCGTAGAACTCACGTAGTCTTTCCTCTGCCCGCGCATTGAACTCGGCATCGGCTGCCCCGATGCCCTCGTCGACGAGCAGGACGTCGGCCTTGAGCGCTGTGATGGCGGTGAATCGTAGGCGCACCTGCATGCCGCTGGAGTAGGTGCGCACTGGGTGCTCGAAACGTCCACCGAGGCCGGAGAACTCCTTGATGTCGTCGAGCTGCTCGCGCATGGCGCTGGCGCTCTCGCCGAGCTTCACTCCGAGCGAGACGGCGTTCTCTCGGCCTGTCTGCTCCGGGTCCAGGCCCTGGTCGGGGCCGCCGAGCAGAGCGAGCACTCGTCCGTTGGTGGTGGCGGTGCCGCGCGTCGGGGTGAGCAGGCCGGCCATGACGGCCAGCAGCGTCGACTTGCCGGAGCCGTTGGGCCCGGTGAGGCCGATGCGATCACCCCGGTTGATTGTGAGGTTGATCCCAGCGACTGCGGTGATGATCTCGACCTCGTCCTTGCGGCGGAGCATGCCGTTGGTGAGGGTGCGCTTGAGGTTGTGGTGGTGGGCGTTTCGTAGTTGGTATTGCACCCACACGTCGCTCAGTTCGATGGCCGGTTCTTTGTTGGTGTCGCTCATGATCCCTTCGGCGCTCATACCCAGTAGGCGATTCTGTCTCGGGTTCGGCTGAAGTGGACGATGCCGACGGTGACATTGACGACGGTGATGATTGCGACTCCGATGAGGGTGATCGTCGAAGGTGTCTCGCCGAGCAGAGGTGTTCGGAAGAGTTCGAGGAGGTAGGTCAGCGGGTTCCATCCGCTGAGAAGCACGAGCTGGCGATTGCTGAGATCGCTTGCGACCCAGAAGATGGGGGTGAAGAAGAAGAGCACTCGCACGATCGAGGTGACAATCTGGCCGACGTCGCGATAGCGGGCAACGAGCGGGCCGAGCCACAGGCTGACGGCGATGCCGTTGAGCGCAATTGCGACGAGGGCGAGGGGGAGGAAGAGGAGTGAGCTCGTGACGGTGACCTGGAACACGATGATCACCACGACGATGACGATGGCGTCGTGGGCGAACTGGATCGTGTTGCCGGCGAAGTTGCGCAGGGCGTAGATCGACAGGGGGCCGGGCGTTGTCTTGATCGCCGAGGCATTACCGGTGATGCACGTGGCGCCGCCCTGGATCATGCCGGTCATCCAGTTGAATCCGATGAAGCCGCAGGTCACGTACGGCACGAACTCCTTGAGATCCTGCCCGAGCAGGATCCCGAACAGCAGGCTCAGGCCGCCGACGAAGATGATCATCTGGATGGTCATCCACCACGGCCCGAGGTAGGTGCGACGGTACTGCGACCTGATCGCCTGCCGGGTGAGCGTCCACCAGATCGGCGTGCTGCGAATGCCTCGTCCGATATCGGCGAAGCCGGACTTGAGGCTGCCGACCGGTGCTTCGGTACTGATCTTGGCCAAGGTGCTCGTGTTGATGTTGCCTCCCCCATAGTTGCGCAGACGCAATGCTAGCGGTTGAAGTGTTCTTGGAGTGTCGACAGGTGCCTGCGCACCGCAGTCTGCTCAAATCGATGAGAAGCAGGTTTGCCGTGGTGACCGGCGGTTCTGCTCAGGTTCTCCACCCGATCTATGGAGACGTTCCGATATCCGTCTGAGGACAGGTAAGGATCCCCTGATCGACGGCGTCGGTGATGCTCAACGGATTGGCCCCATTGGCCCTGATCGCTGGATTAGGGCGCGATCGGGGGAGTTCGGCGAAGGTGATGGCAAGGCTCCGCGTTTCCCCGCGCGCAAGTTCCATCTCGGTGGCCCAGACTGGACGGCCGGCTTCGGTGCCAGAGACGAGGCCGATGGGTTCTTCGTCCAGAGTGGCCGACATGTCGACCGCCCCGACTGGGCCGTAGACGTGGATGAGCGTGCGGGTTGATCCTGGTGTCTTGGGGCCGTCGTCCAATCGAAAGTCGACATAGTCAGGCAGACCAGAAGGAGCATTGTTCGTCACTTGCAGATCCAGGGTCTTCAAGCGATAGCCGGCGAGATCGAAGGCGGGGTCGACGCAGAGCCCTGGGGTGAGGGCCGCCGCAGCCGTCACATAGGCGTCGATCTTGCCGCCGACTCCGTTGTTGAAGGCGATTGCGAGGGTTCCCGGATCAGCTGACTCCAATGAGCCCGAAACCCCCAACTGGTCGAACCAGGTTGATTCGTCAATGTCAGCGGACCAGATCTTGACGTGGCCGCCGGCAACTGCCTCGGGCAGGCTCGTTGCGAGGGCCGCGAGATCCAGCGGGCGATTGAGGACTGAATCCATGGTTGCGTAGAGCAGCCCGAGAGTGAGCTCATCCTTGGCCTCGACGTCGCTGAACGAGGGGTAGAGGGCATAGATGTCCTTGGTGAAGAACGCTGCTGCGCCGGTTGCGTCGATCGTCACCTTGTTGTGCTCCACTGGGCCAGTGCTGGCGAGAACGGCACCAACCGCTCCCGGGTCGATGGCAATGACGCCATCGACAGGAGTACCCCGGGCAGCCATCCCGGCCTGCGCCAGCCGGGCGACATGCGGGAAATCCGCGGAGACATTGAAGGAGGCCCATTTCGATTGGGCCTCGCCCCAGAGCGCAGTGTCTTGCTTATCGAGGATGCCTTTCGTCGGGATTCGCAGTTCGTCAAGCACCTTGCGACTGTTCGCCTCGAGGATGGCAGGCTTCGCGTCCTTGAGCTCAAGGATCAGGAAGGCACTGAAGAGGCCGCCCGAGCCGCGAGCCTCGGCCGGATTCTGGAGCATCACGAGGTAGCGCCGCGTGCCGTTGAAGCCCAGGAAATCCTGCAACGAGGTTGCGTGCTCTTGGATCGCATCGGTAGAGGTGGCCAACGAGTCGAGAGCCTCCTTGGCCTCGAGAGCCTTCTCGGCGATGCCTAGGCCGGCGCCAGAGTTGGTTGCTGGGGAGAGCGCGAGACTCGCCTGCTGAGCGCCAAGGGTGACCTGACGGAGCAGGGGAAGGAGTTCGGGTACCCGCCGGAGAAGATCGGTGCCCCCGGTAGACGAGCTCACTGCATCGGCGAGCGGCAAGGTGGCGTCGGACATGATCAAGGCCGCGTCACCGATAGCTTCTACGGCCTTGGTCGTCGGCGCCAGACCCGGCACGAAGGCGACGAGCTGCCATTGCCAACGTTGGGTGCTCCTCTGAAGTTCTTGCCCGCTCGCTTGGATCGCTGGCAGAGAAGCACTCAGTCCCTTCACATCACCAGAACGAACTAGGGCCTGTGTCGTCGCCACGCGGTCCTGCAGGGTTTGTGCCGCGGCTGCGGCATCCTTCAACCCTAAGGAGAGTGCTAGGCCGAAACCGACGACGGCGAGGCAGGCCAACCCAGCTAGTAGCCAACGGAAGGTGTGGAGGCGATTCGGTCTGGAGGGTGGCACGGCTTGGACTCCCTATGCTAGGTTTCCATCGTACGTTGCGAATCAGCAACGTGAGTACTACTGGGAAATTGCCAACCACGGAATCGCCGGATAGGTGATTGCCGACTATGCAAGGGGGATTCATGCGTGCACGTCGCAGTACAGTTTTCGGAATCACCGCCTCGGGGGTGCTGGCTGCGGGCTTGCTGTTCGCACCGATCGCCCTCGCGGCAAACTACGCACCTGAGTTGCCGCCGGCAACAGTCGGCGCGGTCAGTAGCCCTGAGGTAGCCACCCCAATCGGCGCGACTGGGTCAGGAGTGGTGCTCGTCAATGCTGCAGCAGCGGCACGGGTTACCCCAACAGCCGTTGACAACCCGGCAGCAACTGCTGCGGCAGCACCGAAGGTGCCCGTCGTCGCCGGGAAGGTCATCGTTGCGGAGGTCGCCGCGCTGGAGCCGAGCACCAAGATGGCAGTCACGATGCTCGTCGGTGGCAAGAAGGTCAATCTGGGTTCAGCAAGGACCGACGCGAATGGCAATCTGACCCTGCCGGGCATCCGCGGGGCCAAGCCGGGCACGATCACCGTGCAAATCACCGCGCCTGATGGCACCAAGAAGTTCGTGAAGATCGTTGTGACGGCACGCCGCTAGCAGCCCTTCCTCACCCCCCGAGAGAGGGGCTGATGGGCCCGGTCAAGAGTCTTTGGCCGGGCCCATTCACTTGCCCGCCTTGCTGAGTGGATGCTCAACCCTCGCGTAGACCGGTCGACATAGCGTGCTCAGTGGCCCCTCGCTGAACGTCGATGGACAAGGCTTACACCTCATCAATCTTTTGTGCATTGGAGGCGGCTGCCTCGTAGGCGGACAGGGGGTTATCGTGGGCTGGGCGTCTTTGATGAGCATTCTCATCACTTTGAGAACTGCGAATGCCAGGATGCCGTCCGGCTCCGACGACCCGACGATTTCCCCGTGTCGAAGGGTGGCTTCGGCAACGGTCAGATCGACGGGAGCTGCTCGTTCAGGCGTCCGTTGATTAAGTGCGGCGAGGGCACCTGCTTGTCAGTGCGTCACGGGGAGTACCCCATCCGGACCGCTCGGCGGCGGCGCGGGTAAGGGCGTCAAGCTCGGAGGGCACCGAAACGGATTTTTGGCGCGGTCAGCCATGCGCGCTCTCCGTGGCCGTGGCCGTGTCCGTGGCCGTAGCGGAGTTGCGCGTGTGCAAGCTCGGCGTCCTCGATTTCTGATCGAGCTCGACTGCTCCGGTGCTGGTGTGGGAGTTGCTGGATCAGCGGTGGTCAAATGCCGCGCCTGCCGTGACGCAATGGGCGTCCTGACGAACTCTCGGGTGAACCGCGCCGAAGATCGGATCCGCCGGATTGCTCGAGGGCAGGAGACCGATTCGGAGCGACTTCCTCGTCAGGTGTCGCAGAGGATGAAGCGAGTGCCCACGATCATAGACAAGTTGCTGCGCGAGCCAACGCTGCTGCTATCCCGAATGCACGACATCGGCGGCTACCGTGCCCTTCTGCCGACGCTGGTGACCGAAGTCGACCGTCAGCGAATAATTGCGTCAAGGTATCTGCTCTCTCCCCCGGAGCGGCGCCGCCCATCGTCTTGTCCGGAAGTTCTTCACGTATGAGGGCTCCGTCAGCGAGGTGTACCTGCGGACCTTCACCCGCTACCCCGACCCGTCATGGCGGATGTGGGCCAATTGACATTGATGGCCCGGGCAGGCGGGCTGACGCTCCAGCAAGGCTGAACCAACCCCATCGAACGCTGGTTCAAGGAGCGCACCGAGCGGGGCCCGCGCCGCGCGACATTCACCAGCGTCGGCGAGCTCGAAGATGCAATCCAGCTCTGGACCAGCCACTGGAACCAGGACCCCACTCCGTTCATCTGGAAGGCGACCGCGGCCGACATC
>WLOY01000059.1 GCA_009699015.1 Actinomycetota bacterium
CCTCGTCGGCGATATCGCCGCCCGGGTGCGGTCCGGGCATCAGGTCGTCCTCGTGTCGAGCGGGGCGATCGCGACCGGACTGCCCGCCCTGGGCCTGACCCGCAGGCCTCGCGACCTCGCCACGGCGCAGGCGGCGGCGAGCGTCGGGCAGGGCATCCTCATCGCGGCATATTCGCGGGCCTTCTCGGCTCACGGACTCACGGTCGGGCAGGTGCTCCTCACGGCCGGCGACGTCACCCGCCGCACCCACTACCGAAATGCGCAGCGCACCCTCTTCAAGCTCCTCGAGCTCGGTATCGTGCCGATCGTCAATGAGAACGACACCGTGGCGACCGATGAGATCAGGGTCGGCGACAACGACCGTCTCGCGGCGCTCGTGGCGCATCTTGTCCAGGCCGACGCCCTTGTGCTCCTCTCCGATGTCGCAGGGCTCTACGACGGCCCTCCGGGCCGCGAGGGGGCCACGCTCATCGAGACCGTTGAAGCCGGCGATGACCTCGCCGGGGTGCGGATCGGGGGAGTGGGCGAGGCTGGTGTCGGGCTCGGCGGGATGACCTCGAAGGTTGGGGCCGCACGCATCGCGAACGCCGCGGGGATCCCGGTGCTGCTCGCCGCTGCCGGGGACTCCTCAAGGGCCCTCGCTGATGCCTCCGTGGGCACGGTGTTCCATGCGACGGGCGAGCGCTCCTCGACCCGGATGCTCTGGCTCGCGCACGCGACGACCGGCTCAGGCCGGGTTCACCTCGATGCTGGCGCGGCCGATGCGGTCGTCCGCCGCCGGATGTCGCTGCTCCCTGCGGGCATCACGAGCGTCGAGGGCACGTTCAGCGCCGGAGATCCGGTGGACTTGTTCGACGAAAAGGGTCACGCGATCGCCCGCGGACTGATCAACTTTGACTCCACGGAGTTGCCGGGACTGCTCGGCAGATCAACCCGCGAGCTTGCTCGCGAACTAGGAGCGGCATATGAGCGCGAGGTCGTCCACCGGGATGATCTCGTCGTGCTCTGAGGCTAGCGCCAGGGAGGGAGTCCGAAGGTGCTGAGCGCCGTCCCCGATTCCGAACCGGACTCTGCCGCCCGGATGTGGCACGTCACCTTGACCGTCGAAGGTGCGCCGGTGTCTGCGTCCGCGATCCGCGAGGCCCTTGAGCGGCTCAGCGACGAGCATCCCTTCCTTCTTGCCGGGCGCTACGCGCCGACTCGCGCCGAGGTGCGCTACTGGGACGAGGCCCTCGACGCATCGACCGCCATGAGCCTTGCCGCACGGCTGTGGGACGAGCACCGGGTGAGCGCCGGTCTGCCGGACTGGCAGGTGGTCGGGGTCGAGGTGATCGATCAGGGCAACTTCCACCGCCGCGGCCGGACGGCCCACGGGCAACTCGGTCTCGTAGCGGCCGGGCGCATCCTGCCGTTCTAGACTCGGCCCGTTCTAGACTCGGCCCATGAACGACGATCAGGAACGCGTGCTCGCCACCGCCCGCCGTGCCAGGGAGGCCGCTGCGGCGCTGCGACTCCTCACCCGGCACGAGAAGGACTCGGCCCTGCTGGCGATGGCCGATGCCCTCGACGCGGGGGTCCCCGAGATCGTCAAGGCGAATGAGCTCGACGTGGCCCGGGCCCAGTCGGCCGGCACGGCAGCCGCGCTCATCGACCGGCTCACGTTGACCCCCGCGCGCATCGCTGACATCGCTCAGGCACTTCGCGACGTGGCGGGGCTCCCCGACCCGGTCGGCGAGGTCATCCGCGGCTACACCCTGCCCAATGGCCTGCAGGTCCGCCAGGTGCGGGTGCCGCTCGGGGTCGTCGGCATGATCTACGAGGCACGGCCCAATGTCACCGTCGATGCCGCCGGCCTGTGCTTGAAGAGCGGCAACGCATCACTGCTGCGCGGATCGTCATCGGCCGCATCGAGCAATGAGGCCCTCACCCGCATCATGCGCGAATCCCTCGTCGAGTCGGGCCTTCCCGCCGATTCTGTCCAGATGGTGCCCGGTGAGACCCACGAGTCCGTGAAGTACCTCATGACGGCGCGCGGCCTCGTCGATGTCCTCATCCCCCGCGGTGGCGAGTCGCTCATCAGGAGCGTCGTCGACAACTCGACCGTCCCCGTCATCGAGACGGGGGTCGGCAACTGCCATGTCTACGTCGACAAGGACGCCGACATCGACAAGGCGATCGCGATCGTGCTCAACAGCAAGGCCCAGCGGGTGAGCGTGTGCAATGCAGCCGAGACCCTGCTCGTCCACCGCGACATCGCCGGGGCCTTCCTGCCCAGGGCCCTCGCAGCCCTCCGTGATGCCAAGGTGACCATCCACGGCGATGCCGCGTTCGAGGGCTACGTGAACGAGGCAGGCATCGAGTTCCTGCCCGTGACCGACGAGGACTGGGCGGCCGAGTACTACTCCCTGGACCTCGCTGCGGGGGTGGTCGACAGCATCGACGCGGCGATCGCCCATATTCGCCGGTGGTCGTCCGGCCATACCGAGGCGATCGTCACCGACAGCCAGAGCGCTGCGCAGCGATTCGTCGCGGGGGTCGACTCCGCCGCGGTCATGGTGAACGCATCGACCCGGTTCACCGATGGCGGCGAGTTCGGGTTCGGCGCGGAGATCGGCATCTCGACCCAGAAGCTCCATGCGCGAGGCCCGATGGGGCTCACCGAACTCACGACCACGACCTACGTCGTCACCGGCGACGGTCACATCCGCCAGTAGCCGCACCCGCCGGTAGAGTGGTGTCTGCCGGGAACGAGTATTGAGTTCCGGACGAGTCGAAGGGAACCCCATGAGCCTGATCCATGCCGCGGCAGTGCTGGCGAGCGAAGAAGCGGCCACCGTGTCGCATGGCGTGCCGGCGTATGCCGTCGGGCTGTTCGGCTTCGGTGTGCTCGTGGTGGCCCTGATCGCCACCATGATGATCAACGTCAACCGCTAGAGCGGCAACTGATCGAAGACCCGTCGTGACCGCTCAGCGCATCGGGGTCATGGGCGGCACGTTCGACCCGATCCATCTCGGTCACCTGACGGCGGCCGCTACGATCGCCGACCGGCTGCGGCTTGACACAGTCATCTTCGTCCCGGCCGGTGAGCCGTGGCATCGGGGCCGGCAGCCAGTTGCCGAGCCCGAGCAGCGCTTCGAGATGACCCGCCGAGCGATCGCCGGCGATCCCCGGTTCGTCGCGAGCCGGGTCGACATCGACCGACCCGGGCCGACCTTCACCATCGACACGCTCACCGATCTCAAGCAGGCGCGCAAGGAATCCGGCGGCCAGGCGACCGATGACGATGCCTGGTTCTTCATCACCGGGGCCGATGCCCTCGCCGGCTTCATGTCATGGCGCCAGCCCCTAGGCATCCTCGGGCTCGCCCACCTCGTCGGGGTGACCCGTCCGGGCCACGCGCTCATCGCCCCGGCCCTGCCGCCCGGCACCTGCACCCTCATCGAGACACCGGGGATCGACGTCTCATCGACCGAGGTGCGCGACCGCATCCGTGACGGCCTCGAGGTCACTGGGCTGGTACCCGCCTCCGTGGCCGACTACGTCGCCGACCACGGCCTCTACGCCCGGCAGCCATCGTGAACGCAGACTCCGGGAACCTCGCGCTGTGGCGAACACGAGGCGGGGTCATCGCCCTCGCCACCGTCGTCCTCGTCATCGGAACGAGCACGGTCTTCCTCCTGCCCGGCGGCCGTGCACCGAGTGCCGACTCGTCGATCATCGCGAGTGCCTCAGGGCCCGCCGTCTCCGCGTCGACCGCCCCGTTGGCCCCCGTGCAGCGCACCCTCCTGTTCCAGGTGACCGACAAGGAGGGCCTCGCCGTCGCGAACGTGCTGCTTGCCTCCGGGGGTGCGGCGAACGGCGGCAGCCTGATCTACCTCTCGCCGATCCTCCTCGTGCCGGTCCCGTTCCCGACCCCGCTCCAGTCGACCGTGGGGGCCTCGGACACCCTCCAGGCGCGCACCGGGGTATCGATGCTCCTCGGGGTGAGGGTCGATGCGGCGGTCGCGTTCAACAGGCTCGCCCTCGCCGCCCTCGTCGACGCGGTCGGGGGCGTGCCGATCGCGGTGCGCGATTCGGTGCGCGTCACTGACGCGACCGGCAAGACGATCGAGACGGTCCCCCTCGGGGCCAGGACCCTCGCCGGCGTCAACGCGGCGACGTATGCCCTCACCCTCCAGCCGGGCGAGTCGCAGGCGGTGCGCATGCGCCGGTTCGCCGAGGTCATGGAGCGGGTGCTCGCCAGCCTGCCGGACGACATCGAGTCGATGCGCCAGCTGGTGCTGAGCCTGGGGTCGCTCGCGAAGTCGACCGCGACGAACGACGAGCTCGTCGAGACTCTCATGCTCGTCCAGGCCGAGGCGGCGGCGGGCACGTCCGTCGAGGTCTTCCTTCCGGTGACGACCGTGCGAGCCAACGAGGCCGCCGTCATCCGGCGACCACTCGGCCCGGCGCTCGTCGAGTCACTCCTGCCCGAGGCGAAGCTCAGCCCGGGGGAGTCCCGGATGACCCGCGTCGTGCTCGCGCGCGCGGGGGCGTCAGCGGCGCGCGTTCTCGGGGCGACGGCCTCGCTGGTATCCGCCGGTTTCACGGTGGTCGATGCCGGACGCCGGCCGCGGGGCGAGACGATGATCGTCATTCCGGACGCTGACCCGGGGTCGGTGTCGAGGGGAGCGGAGGTCGCCGACGCCCTCGGGGTGCCGCGATCGGTGGTGCGAATCTCCGGCGGCATCAGTCCCGTCGTCGACGTTCTCGTGCTGCTCGGAGCTGACGCATCGCGCCTGTGAGAGGCTGAGAGCCGAGAACACTGACAAGAGGCGGATGACGTGACAGCAACACCCGAGGCAATCAGCCTCGCCATAGCGGCGGCCGAGGCGGCTGCCGACAAGATGGCGACCGACATCGTCGCCATCGACGTGAGCGAGCACGTCGTCCTCACCGACATCTTCGTGCTGTGCTCGGCTCAGAACGAGCGGCAGGTCAAGGGCGTCGTCGACGCCGTCGAGGAGCGGCTCCTCGGCCTCGGCGCGAAGCTGCTGCGGCGTGAGGGCGAGCGCACGAGCCACTGGGTGCTCCTGGACTTCGGCGATGTCGTCGTGCACGTCCAGGTCGCCGAGGAGCGCATCCACTACGCGATCGAGCGGCTCTGGAAGGACTGCCCGTTCATCGAGCTGCCGGAGTCGGTGACTGCGCCCCACTCCGTCCACGGGAACTGATCCGGTGGGGGCGCCGCGCAAGATCGTGTTCTGGCGCCATGGCCGAACGCCGTGGAATGCCGAGCAGCGGTTCCAAGGCCAGACCGATATCGACCTCGACGAGGTCGGCACCGGCCAGGCGCTGAGGGCCGCTGGCATGCTCGCCACTCTCGAACCATCGATGATCATCGCGTCAGACCTGCTGCGGGCGCGGGCGACGGCCGAGCCGCTTGCACGGATCCTCGGACTTGAGGTGCACCTTGACGTCGGCCTGCGCGAGACCTTCGCCGGCGAATGGGAGGGGCTCACGCGACCCGAGCTCGAATCCGGCTACGGGGAGCTGCTCGCGACATGGTCGAGCGGCGCCGACATCAGGCCGGGAATCACTGGCGAGACTCGGCGGGAGGTCGCAGCCCGCATGGCGGCAGCAGTCGAGCGGGCGCTCGTGGGCGTCGGTGCCGGTCAGGTGCTCGTCGTCGTCACCCACGGCGGCGCAGCGCGGGCCGGCATCGGCCAGATGCTCGAGCTCCCTGCGGAGCACTGGGCGGTGCTCGGCGTGCTCACGAACTGCTCGTGGTCGGTGCTCGTCGAGAACCTGTCGGGGCACGGGCCGAGCTGGCGGCTGCAGGAGTACAACGCGGGCACCCTGCCCGAGGCCGCCCTCGCCGACGATCGGTGACGGCCGCAAATCGGCGGGGGAGGGCCCGGATCTCGGGCCGGACCGCGGGCGCTATGCTTTCCACTCCCGCGCAATTGAGCGCATCGGGGCTGTGGCGCAGCTGGTAGCGCACCTGCATGGCATGCAGGGGGTCAGGGGTTCGAATCCCCTCAGCTCCACCGAGATCTCTCTCACGAAAGGCCCCGTCTGCACCCTCGGACGGGGCTTTTTCTTGCTCTGAGACGGGCCCTACCCCAACTGGTACCCCAACTGGGAGACCCCCGCAACGGTCTTCGCCCGACCACAGTCAGACCATTCGTAAGCCCACGTTGCGACGTTCGCTGGAATCCGGCCACTGCCACCGGTCGCCGGCGTTGTCCCTGCCGCCGAGGTGCCGCCGGGGGCGTCGTCGGGCTCCGTCAACGGCGTCCCGGTGACGACGACGGTCACGGTGAATCCGGCGGGTGGGGTGCAGGTTTCCGGCGGCGGGTCGACCGTCGCGCTTGCCGACGTCGGGCCTGACGGGCTGCCGCTGCCCGCGAGCGGAGGCGGTCTCGCAGGCGCACCGGGGGGGCCTGTCGGTCAGTGCGTCAGGGTTCCTGCCGCAGTCGCAGGCCGACGTGTACATCTACTCCGAGCAGCTGTGGCTCGGCAAGGCCACCGTGGATGCCGGCGGCACGGTGTCGATGAGCCTGACGATCCCGACCTGGGTCACCCCGGGTGGCCATACCCTGCAGTTCGTCGGATATCAGGGCCCCTACACGTCGATCGCGCTGTCGACCGGCATCACCGTCGCCACGCCTGCAGCTTCGCAGGTCGCGGCCCAGCCGGCCGCGCGGGAGTTCACCGCCCGCTTCCGTCGGGGCTCTGCGGACCTCGCCCCCACTGCGAGGGCTGGCATTCGCAGCGTGGTGAGCGCCGCCGCGAAGGTCCGGGCCGGGGCGACCGTGGCGTGCACCGCGACCCACCTTGAGCCCGCCACCGCGCAGGCGGGGACGCTGTGGGTCAGTCGCGAGGCGGCGGTGAACGTATTTCTGTCCAACGCCGGGTGCGACACCGTCACCATCGGCCAGGGCACCGTTGCCGTGGCGTCAGGGCAACCCGGCCTGGCCATCCGCATCGCCGCGTTCGCCGGGTAGCCGCCCGTGCGGCGCCTGCGGACCCTCGTCGGCAAATCCTGAGCCAAAGCCCGATCCGATGCCGCTCAGCCGGGCCGGTTCCCGTCCAGCGTCGAGAGAGTCCTGAACTGCTCGGCTGTCGTCCACGTCGACACGGGGCACGACCGTTTCCCCAGCCGGGATCGGGATGCTTGGACCCTGATCCGTATCAGCAGTTCTCAGCACGAGCCTCAATGCTTCCTCGGCTATCGCCGACAGGGTGGAGCCGCGCGTGGAGGCGACGACCCGTGCTCGGCGATAGAGGTCGTCGTTCAGCACCAGCGTTGTCCTCTTGCCATCGAAACTACCGGGGAAATGGCAAGGTCGGAAGTATCTACGGCCGCGACAGCGTTGACAGCAATGCTGTCAGCACTTAGCATCGCCGAATGGCAACGCTGACGATTCGCGGCCTTGACGAGGAGGTCCGCGACCGGCTCCGGGTTCGCGCGGCAACGCGAGGAAGGTCCATGGAGGCGGAGGCTCGGGCCATCCTGTCGGAGGCGGTGGCATCGCCGGTCGAGCGCAGCCTCGTCGACATCATGCTCGCGATGCGCGAAGCGCTCGATGGCGAGGGATTAGAACTCCCGTCCCGCGCGGATGAGGCTCGGGATCCGTTCGCGTGATCGTCCTCGATACGAACGTTGTCTCCGAGGTGATGCAGGGCCCGGCGTCGTCACCTGCGCTGGCCTGGGTGATCGCCCAGGCCACGGGGGATCTCGCGATCACGGCAATCACGGTCATGGAGGTGTCAGACGGGATCGCCCGGATGCCCGCCGGACGCCGGCGCGACCACGTGGCCGCCCAATGGGATCTCCTCGAGGGCCAGTGGCTCGGTACCTTCCTCCCGCTGGGCATGCACGATGCTCGAATAGCGGGGGCGTTGAGCGCGAAGCGCAGGAGTATAGGCCGGCCGATCGCCATGGCCGACGCCTGCATCGCAGGGATCTGCCTGGCGCACGACGCCACGCTCGCCACCAGGAACACGCGGGACTTCGAGGGTGTCGGCCTCGCGCTGGTGGATCCGTGGGCTTCCTGAGCCTTTGGTGCCGGCAGCGCTGCGCAAGCGCTACCGACTTGACGAGCCGGGCGCGCAAGTGGAGATCACCGAGCGTTCGGGGAGTTCTTGGACTCGTTACCTGCTGGCAAGCCTTCGAGCGAATGAGGTTCGAACGCACCGCACGATTCGACTCGGACTTCGAGTCGCTCCCCGCCAAGCACCAGCAACAGTTTCGGGCGCTCGTCTCAGACTTCCATCAGGCATGTGTCACGCACGTTGAGACCGGGGGACGTTCCCCTTGGCCGAAGCGGCTGCGTATTCGGCGGTTGACGGGCGCCCCACCGATCTGGGAAGTGACCTGGTCATTCGCGTCGCCGGACGGCCGAGCGACCTTTGAGTTCGTCAACCGTGACGGAGAGGTTCGCGTGCTGTGGCGGCGCATCGTTGACCACGGTGTCTTTCGGCGCCCTTGAAGCAGGGCTACCAGACGTTCCGTTTCCGGAACATTCAGGCTTCTCAGCAGATCCGGCGTGCCACCATTGCCGCATGGTGGGGAAGGGTCGAAGCGTGCTCGTCGTCGAGGACGACCGGCTGACCCTCGGCCTGCTTGCGGAGACCCTCGCCCAGTCGGGGTTCGTGGTCGGGGCTGCGGCGTCTGCCGCCGCTGCCCGGCGCATGTGGGACAAGATGGACCCCGACGCGGTGGTGCTAGATGTCGACCTCGGGCCGGGAGTGAACGGATTCGACCTCGCGGATGCTTTCCTCGCCCAGCGTCCCGGGCTGGCTGTCCTCTTCTTGTCCAACCTCCCCGATGCCCGGTTCGCCGGCCGTGACGCCCACTCGCTGCCGCCCGGGGTCGGGTATGTCCGCAAGGATCAACTCGCCGACGCTCAGGCGCTCGTGACCGCGCTCGATGCCGTGCTGCGCGGGCTGACCGACGAGACGCCGCGGCACGACCGCGATCCGGGCAGGCCCCTTGCCGAGCTGTCGAGGACCCAGATCGAGGTCCTGCGGATGGTGGCCATGGGGATGTCGAATCAGCAGATCGCCGCCGAGCGCGGCACCACGTCACGGGCCGTGCAGAACGTCATCGGCCGTGCGATGGCCATCATCGGCGAAGTCGAGACGGAGGAGGGCAGTGCCAGGGTGGCCGCGGCCCGTGAATTCATCCGCGCGGCCGGGCTCCCCGAACGCGGATGACGCTGGCATCGCGGATCGACCGGGCCCGGACGCTGATCGGCGGCCCGGGCGCCCTGTCGAACCCGGTGATCGCAGGTTTCGGCGCACTGGGACTCGCTCTCACCCTTCATTACTCGAATATCGAAGTCGATCATCCGTGGCCGCAGACGCTCGCGGCGGCGGCCGGCTCACTCGTCGTGTCCTGCGGATTCCTCCTCGCCATACGCCGCGTCGCGGTCGGCCTTGGGTGGCAGCGCCCCCGGCCGGGCCTCGTGGTCGCCAGCGTGCTGGCAGCGAGCGCGATGCGATCCATCGTGAGGCTCGCCATCATCTCGGGACCTCCTGCGGTGTTCAGCGTCAGCCTCGAGTTCATTGGGCGCATGGCCGCTGCATGCGGCATGTCACTGGCCGTCTCGATCGGGCTGGCCGCCGCAGTGCAACTCGGTCGCGAGCGGGGCGAGCTCATGGCCGTACTGCTGGCCGAACAAGCCCGCCTTCTTGACCTGGCCGCCACGATGGAGCAGGACATCCTGCGGGCCGAGACTGAGTTGCGTGCGAAGGCAATCCGGCTCCTCGAGCCGACGATCTTGGACATCAGGCGCATGCTCGATGCGGAGCTCGAGCCTGGTGAGGGCGCTCGAATTTCCGCCCGCATCCAGCACTCGGTCAATGATGTGGTCCGGCCCGTCTCCCGGGAACTCGCGGTCTCGCCTTCCGTGGCTCTCGGCGGCATCCAGCCCCTGAAGCCCGCTCGGCTCAACATGCTGACGGATCGGATGGACGTCCCCCGGGCCATCCGCCCCGGCTGGGTCTTCATCCTCACGTGGATCGCGATTGCCCCGGCGGTGGTGTTGGTGGGCTTGCCGCTCGACGCGCTCCTGGTGGCGATCGTTGCCGGCCTTGTCTTCGTCGGAGTCCTCGAGGCCGTCAGGCTCTGGTGGCCGCGGTCGCTGCGCTCGATGCGCATCGCGACGGGCATGGCCGCCCTGTTCGTCCTCTACCTGCTTGGCAATCTTGCCTACCAGTTCGCGCTCACCCGCTCAGGCGCCTTCAATGATGGTCCGGCACCGTGGGTCACGCTCACGGGTTCGGGACTGCTCATCCGGGTCGCCCTCGCGATGATGGTCGCGGTGCTCGCCATGCTCGACGAGCACCGTCAACGCAACAGGGCTGCCCTCTTCGCGCTCAACGTCGAGCTCGAGGAGCTGGTGGCGCGGCTGCGGCGGGAGACCTGGCTGCTCCACCGCTCGGTTGCCCTCGCGGTGCACGGACCGGTGCAGTCGGCGCTGGTGTCGACCGCGATGCGGCTCGCGGCGGTGCATCGGACGCAGGGGTCGGTGGACGATGCCAAGCGCCGGCTCGACGAGGCGCTGTCGGCGATCGAGTGTGGCCGTTCCGAGGACGTGAGCATCGATGACGCGCTTGGGGACCTGCGCGACCTTTGGCGGGGGGTCGTGCGGATCGACTACGCGATCGACCCCGGGGCGCGGGCCCTGCTCGCCGCCGACCCGGGCCTGCGAAGGTGCATGATCGAGGTGTGCCGGGAGTCGGCGAGCAATGCGATCCGCCACGGCGGTGCGGGCGAGGTCGTGATCACGATGAACGGCGATGCGGGTCGGGTCGAGGTGCGGGTCAGGGACGACGGGCAGGGGGTCGCCCCAGACGCGGTTCCCGGGCTCGGGTCGTTGATGATGGACGAAGCGTGCATGCGGTGGGAGCTCGGCGACGTCGCGGGTGGCGGGGCGGAGCTGGTCGCGACCCTCGTCTGAGACTTCCGGGACCACAACCCTCAACTCTTGGAACACTCTCGGACGAAACGACTGTCGGGCGACCGCGTGAGTTGCCCTCGCCGTGGGCGTGAACCTTGTCTCGTGTATCGTCACGCGCTACACGAAGCAGGTGATCGTGAGCTTCAGTCACAAGGGCCTGCAGGCGCTGTACGAACGCGATTCGATCAAGGGCGTGCCAGCGGCGCATGCTCCCAAGCTGCGCCGGGTCCTATCGGTCCTGGGTGTCGCTGAGGGGCCGCGGGATCTCGACCTCCCTGGTTTTCGGACTCACCCATTGTCCGGAAAGCTCGCCGAGCACTGGTCAGTGTGGGTGAACGGCAACTGGCGCGTGACCTTCCGATTCATCGGTGGTGACGTCGAACTCGTGGACTACCAGGACTATCACTGAGGAGTGGACCGCATGAAGAATCCCGTGCACCCGGGCGCCATCCTGCGTGAGGATGTCTTGGCCGAACTTGGCATCTCGGTGTCGGCGGCGGCGGAGAGCCTCGGCGTATCACGAGTGACCCTGAGCCGGGTCATCAACGAGCATGCACGCATCTCACCCAACCTCGCTCTTGGCCTCGAATCCGCCGGGGTCGGCACGGCCCGGGCATGGCTGGCGATGCAAACGGCGCATGATCTGGCAGGCGAACGTGCTGCCGGCCTGCCCAAGGTTCGCAAGCTGGGTACCGTCGCCTAGGAACGCGGATTGACCCCCGCCCGCAGAGGCGCATCACGTCGGTGGTCAATATCGAGGACCATGATGCGGTGGTTCGCCTCGTCGATGCGGTAGCGGATCCGGTACTCGCCACGCCTGGCCCGCCGTAGTCCTTCGAACGGGTCTCGGAGCGGACTTCGACGACTCGGGGTCGCGTGACAAGCGGGCCGGAGATGAACTCCCACGCAGCGAACGCGGCGCCCGAGGGAGCTCATCCGTGAGCGCGCGCTCGCCGCGTGGCCATGGCGCCGGCCATGTCCGCGGCCGTGGTGAAGTCACCTTCCTTTACCGCTTCTTCGGCATCTCGGATTCGGGCCATGGCTGCGGTGTCACGGTGCAGTTCGACGGTGGCCTCGAGTGACTCGAGATCCTCGGCCGAGATGAGGACGACGCACTCACGGGCGTGGCGCGTGACGTGGACGCGTTCGTGGGTGCGATCGACGTCCTCGGCGATCTCGGAAAGCCGAGCCTTGACCTCGGAAAGCGACAGCGTGCGCATAGCCCACAATGCTCGTCTGATTCGGGGAACCGGGCAGTCAAGGCGACTGGGCCTCGGTCGCAGCCGAGCAGTGCGCTTCCCCGAGGAATTCCGTTGCCCCGTAGCTATCCCGGGAACGGCTCGCTGGCAGTGTGGGGGACGGTGACGACGTCGAACGGAAGTTGCCAGGAGTCTGGGAGCAGCGCCCCGATGAGGGGCAGGCCGTGCCCGCTCGCGAATTCGAGGTGGACATGCCCGGTCATCTCGGGCCGGGCGGCCTCGGGGAAGCCGGCGAGGATGCCGTCGAGCACGGCGGTGTCGGCGGCGAAGGTGATGGAGCGCATGCGCGGGTTGTACCAGGAGAGCCGGTCGCCCTCGATGCCGACGATCCGGCGTCCGGCGACGTCGGGGCTCAGGTACTCGCGCCAGGTGACGGCCTCGGCGGCGCCGGTGCCCTGACCCGCGGCGACTGAATCGCGAAAGGCGCGGATGTCGTCGTAGGCCTGCTCGTAGCCGGCCTCGATGACAGCGATGAAGAGGTCGAGCTTGGTGGGGAAGCGGGTGAAGGCGAATGACTCGCTGACGCCGGCGGCCTGGGTGGTCAGGGCGACGCGGGTCCTCTGGTAGCCGACCGTGCCGATCGACTCGAGCGCGCTGATGAGGATCATGTCGACGCGGGGGTCGCCGGTGTCGAAGGGGGAGGCGCGAAGGTAGTCGGCCTTGGTCTCGGGAAGGGGCTGTGCCTTGGCTGGGTGGGCGAGCGAATCGTGGAGCCTGGCGATCGCGGGTGCGGGGTCCATGGCGTCGGCCCATGGGCGGTTGGAGAACACGATGAGCCCGAGCGCCCAAGTTGCGATCGCGGTCGCCTGGGCAGCCCGGACGGGGTCGGGCGTGCCGCCGGGGGGCTGGCAGCGGTCGCGGAGCCAGGCGGCCAACGGGTCGAAGATCGCGGCCCGCTGCACCGCATCGAACTGGGAGCCCATGACGATCTCGAGGGCGGCGCGAACTTCTGCGGCGGGGCGGATAAACGCATCCATGGCCGCGGCGAATGAGGCGAGGGTCTGGGCAGTCAAGGCGGGGGAGGATGCATCCGCTGCTAGCCCTGTGGTGATGGCGGTGTCGAGGGCCTCGATGAGCGGGGCTCGAAGGTGCCTTTCCCAGACGTGGACGCCGAGTGCACCCTTGTCCGCGAAGCGGGCATGCACCGCGCCGTTGGTGAGGCCGGCTGCCCTGGCGACCTTGTTCACCGAGAGCTCGTCCCAGCCGGACTCGCCGATCACCGTGATCATCGCGGCGTCGAGGGCGGCGTCGTTGCGAACGGCATGGGAGGGGCGAATCCGACCGTGCTTCGCGATGTACGCGGCGCTCGCGGTCTTCTCCTCGGCAGTCTTCATCGTCCTCCTTTCCCTCCGCCCCGCGATGCCCGCCTGTCACGGGACGTTCTCCACGGTGGTGGGTCACCTGACGATTCCGGAAACCCGACTGCGGATCCTAGCCGCGCAGGATCCTCTCCATCGCCTTGCCCTTGGCGAGCTCATCGACGAGCTTGTCGAGATACCGGACCATCTGCACGAGGGGATCCTCGATCGTCTCGACGCGCACCCCGCACACAACGCCCGTGATCATTGAGGCGTTCGGGTTGAGGGAGGCGGCTGCGAAGAAGTCCGGAAAGGTCGTGCCATCGTCGAGGTGGCGTCGCAGCGTCAACTCGTCGAAACCGGTGAGCCACCGGATCACCTCATCGAGCTCCTCGACAGTGCGGCCCTTTCTCTCCACCTTGGCGATGTACAGGGGGTAGACCTTGGCGAAGGTCATCGTGAAGAATCTACTCACGGGCGCCGATGGTAGCGGTCGGCAAGTGAGTCCGAGGGCCGTGTCCGTTCATGGTGTGCTGGGCTGCCAAGAGGAATGCGGTGGCACAGAGGCTGAGGACCCCGGTCGCGGCCCAGGCTGCCGAGTAGCCGCGTGATGCGACGACGACGCCGAAGATCACCGGGCCCACGGACGCTCCGGCGCTGGTGCCGATGGACACGAAGCCGGTGGTTCGTGCGGCTGCATGACTCCAGTAGCGCATGACAACCGGGTACAGCGCAGTTGGCCAGCCCCAGCCCAGGGTGAGGGCGATTGCAAGTCCGGTCGCTGCGACTGCCGGAACCGGGACGGCGAGCAGTACGACGCCGCCGGCGCTGGCCCCGACGATGAGTGCGATACCGGTGAGCGAGGTGTGACCCCTACGATCGGTGATCCATCCGGTCGTGAGACGGCTGATGACAGCAATCGCACTGGCGCCGGCGAATATCGTTGCTGCGGCACCGTCACCGAAACCTGATGAGACGAGCGTTGGCACCGAGAAGGCCCCAAGGGTGGCGATGGATACTGAGGCGCATCCAACGCCTGCGGCGATCAGGGCAATGGCGAGATGCGGCGGGGCCGTTTCGTGAGAGAGGTCAGGCATGTCAGCGTGCGGACGGCTCACCGCACCGTCGCTCCGATGCTGCCTCAGGTAGGGAGCCATGAGGACAGCGGCGGGGAACGCGAGCAGGGCGCCTGTGAGGAAGGCCCAACGCCACCCGAACGGCACCGCGATAGCAGCCACGATCAGGCCTGCGGTCATCGCAATGATCGGTGGTGCGGTCTGCTTCAGGCCGAATGCCCGTCCCTGCCGGCTCCACGGCACCTCCCGCGCAATGGTGAGGTTGCTCGACTGGCTGCAAAGGGCGAGGCCCACTCCGGCGATCGCCATGGCCAGCATGAGGGTCGGCTTCGAGCCGACGACGGCGGCGAGGAGGAACAGGACGACTCCGGAAACGGCCACGCCCAGGGCGCCGGTGGGGGCCCAGCCGTGTTGGTCGGCGCGGTGTCCGACGATGGGTGCCGCGACGGCATTGGTACCCCAATAGGCGGCAATCGCCAGGCCGATGTCGACAGGGGTCATGACGAGCGCTGCCTCGAGTTGCACGGCCAGGACACCGAGGAGCGCGACAGGGAGATAACCGACTGATAACAGGGCGAACGAGGTCAGCGAGGGGCGCCAGAATGAACGCGGCTCACTCACACTGCACCGTGACATGCGTCGGTCGCCCTTTTCTCACGAGCCCCAGCCTCCCACGCCCGCGGCGCAGAGGGGTCACGACATAGAGGTCATGACGACGGCGTCATTGGCCAAGGCCCGTAGGAGAAGTCGGTCACGTTGGGGTTGACCGCGTGGAGGGCGGATTTCATCTGACGGTCGGACAAGGCTCCGGGGATCGTGCCCTTGACCCCTTCGAGCACGCCTGCAGGGATGTCGTCTGGCATGAGGGGCGAGCCGGGATTCATAGCAATCAGTGCTATGCTCCAATCGTGGAAGGGTCCATAATCCTGCACGACGTCATGTCCCGTACGGGCATGACGCAATCCAGGTTGTCTTCGCTCAGCGGGGTCAAGCAGCCGAGCTTGAGCCAGATGCTGCACGGCCGGATCGTCATGAGCGACGTCATGCTGGATCGGTTGTTGTCTTGTATGGGATATCGCCTCGAAGTTGTGCGCAGGCCGGTTCTGGTAAGCCTCGACCACTCGACTGAGCGACGCTGGCGGATGCACCAGGCACTAGTGTCGCGCCTGTCACCCGAATCCTTGGGGGAGTGGAGACCGGTCCTTAGTCGAAACCTCGAGCGTTTGAAAAAGTCCACCAGGGGCGAGCCGCATCTGGGCAATCTTGACCGGTGGTGCGAGCTGGTCGCCTCCGACGACGTACGGGGAATTCGCCGCGTGATGACCGGGCTCGATACCGACTCCGTCCAGATGCGTGAGGTCTCGCCGTTCGGCGGGCTGCTTTCCGAGGACGAGCGCCAACGTGTGCTGATGGAAGTTGGGCGATGAACCGCGACCAGCTGGAGCATGCGATTCGCGCAGCTTGCCAGATTATCCAAAGGCCCGAGGTCATCGTCGTCGGGTCGCAGGCGATCCTCGGAACTTTTGACGAAGATGTGCTGCCTCGTGAGGCCACGATGTCTCGCGAGTGCGACATCCTGCCGATCGCGGACACGGATCAAGAGACGGCCCGGTTGGCGGACGTCATCGAGGGCGTTGCCGGAGAGTGGTCACCGTTCGAGGAGCAGCACGGCTTCAGCATCGATGGTGTCGACCTCACGACCGTTGTCCTTCCCGATGCTTGGCGGACGCGGCTCGTGAAGGTGCAGAACGCCAACACGGCTGGACCTACAGGGCACCCGAGGTTCACCGGCTGGTGCCTAGAGCCTCACGACCTGTGCGCTGCGAAGCTGTGCGCTGGGCGAGAGAAGGACCTGAACTTCGTCCGCGCATTAATCGAGGCGAAGCTGGTCGCTCGGATCGTCATCAGGGAGCGACTTGGGTTGGTTGAGCGCCAGTACGAGGGACCAGCTCAGCGCGCCACTGACTGGCTTGCCTCGTTCCATAGGGACGACTAGCGACGGGCCTTTCGCTCACGCCCGCGACAACAAGCGCCGCCACGCCGACCTTCCGATTTTCAGGTGCTGACGTCGAACTCGTGGACTAGCAGGACTATCACTGAGGAGTGGACCGCATGACGAATCCCGAGCACCCGGGCGCCATCCTGCGCGAGGATGTCTTGGCCGCACTTGGCATCTCGGTGTCGGCGGCGGCAGAGAGCTTCGGTGTATCACGCGTGACCCTGAGCCGGGTCATCATTGAGCATGCACGCAATTCACCCAACCTCGCTGTACGCCTCGAATCCGCCGGGGTCGGCACGGCCCAAGGATGGCGGGCGATGCAGACGGCGCATGATCTGGCAGGTGAGCGTGCTGCCGGCCTGCCGAAGGTTCGCAGGCTCGGCACTGTCGCCTAGGAACCTGGTTTGGACTGGTCAGGGCTCGGCTTGGCGATGACTTCGTTCATCGTCCTCTGATCCTCACGCAGCGATCGCAGCCCTGCGTCGTCCGCAATCTCCTTTCCGGACTCGAGATCGAGGGCTTGCGCACCCTGGGGGAGGTTCGACAGATCGGGCGCGCTGACGATGTCCGGCAGGCCCGAGTCTGGTAGTCGGAGGGTCTTCTCCTCCTGATGCGGGGTAGCGAGGACCAGGTCGGAGGACGTGCGCTTGGGGAAGACCTCACCTCGGAAGAAGGCGGGCGCGATGATGTTCCAGGCCACCGACTCCACCGATGGCCGTGCTCCCATAAGTGCGCTGGGCGTACTGAACCGACGCGATGACGTACGTCCCGAGAAGCATGAGCCCGCCGAGGAAGGGGAACAGGCCTTTCATGAAGAAGTTGCGGCCGCTGCGGAAGATGTAGCGCCGGTAGAACCACACTGCAGCGAACCCGGTCAGTCCGTAGTAGAAGGCGATCGAGACCGCTCCCATCCATACGGTGGCGACGGACGGAGTCATGTAACGCGGATGGATGCGGGCGAACGAGCCCGGGATGGGCCATTGGCCCGAGTAGTCGGACTCAGGCGTGCGGTTCGCTCTCGATCGCGGGTGCCTTGCGGGTCGCCATCCATGAGCCGATGAGGACGAGGGGGAATCCGATGACGATCCCGAGGGTGATCGGCTCAGACAGGACGATGACGCCGAGGACGACCGCGACGGCTGGGTTGATGTAGGTGATGAATGTTGTGCGTGACGGGCCAACCTCGGCGATGAGCGCGAAGAAGATGATGAAGGCGAGTGCGGTGCAGACGATTCCGAGGGCCGCCACCGAGATCCAGGCGGTCGCGGGGACGGCCTCGGTCGGCCTACTGAGCCATGCGATCGGGGCGTAGATGATGAGATTGATGACCGTTGATGCTGCGATCACCGGAAGTGCCGGAATCTCGGAGAGTCGTTGCGCGACGATAATCGGTCCGAGCGCATAGCCGAATGCCGTGACCGCCAGGGCGGCGACCGCGATGAACTCGCCGGTCGACACGTCGAGCCCGACTAGGGCTACGACCCCGGCGAATCCGATACCCATCCCGATAAGCCGAGAGCCGGTGAGCCGGTCATCGAGCCCGGTCGCCTTGGCGAGCAGCGCCGTCATGATGGGGACCGTTGCGATGAGGAGCCCGGTCAGCGAGCTCGAAATGCGCTGTTCAGCGAAGGTCAGGCACCACCAGGTGAAGGTGATCTCGACGATTGCGAATGCGAAGACCCAGCGCCAGTGGCCACGCAACTGGGGGAACTGTCCCTTCGCAAGGACGATCGGGACGAGCACCATCGACGCGAGGAGGAGGCGGCCGAAGACGATCATGCCGGGGGAGAGCGTCTCGACGGAGATCTTGATAAAGAGGTATGGCGTGCCCCAGATGATCGAGAGCGAGGCGAACAGGATCAATCCTCGGCGGGTCACGGCTCGAGGCTAGTCGATTGGGTCCTCCGCCGGGCTCGCGCCGCTTTGGGCAGGTTGATGTCGCGCTCGGCGGGCAATCGCGGGTCTGGGGCAGCATCAACCCGCCCAAACCCGGGGTGGGATGGGGTGGGATGGGGCGGGGTGGCGGGGTGGCGTGGCGGGGTGGGGTGGCGGGGTGGGGTGGCGGGGTGGGGTGGCGGGGTGGGGTAGGCGCTTGGGTTACTCGAACACTGCGTGCCGCGCTGACTTGGAGGGCCACGACACCGATGCCACGACGACAATGACCCCTGCCACGAGTGTTGATGCAATGCGGCTGGGCGCGGTCTGGTCGATCTGTTCGCCCATGAGTGACAGCAGTGCCATGACGATCACGGTGATGCCGATGACGGCAAGGGTGTAGTCGGTCGCGAGGAACAGGAGCATGACGACCGCTCCCAGCGCGACGACGACGGCGAGGCCGTAGCTGGTAATGCCGAGGACGTTGATGATTGCGATCGCGAGCGCCACACCGACGATCGTGCCCGCCACCCGGGAGAGCACCCGAGTGGCCATGCCCATGGTGTCGGGGCGGCTCAGCCAGGCGACGGTCATCGGGATCCAGTACTGGTGTGGCCAGTTGCTCGAGTGGCCAATGGCGGACGCTACGACCATCGCGGCGGCGAGTCGCACACCGTGGCGCAGAAAGTCGTCTCGACGCTGCGAATGGGCCTTGATCCGCGCGCGCACACTTGGCAGATCGTCCTCACGACCCCGAAGGAGCCGCCTGTTGCGCACGAGGACCGGAATAAGCAGGGCCGCCATCTGGATCATGGCACCGAGGCCGACGAGGGCCCCGGATTCGAATGTCCCCGAGCCGGTGTCTGGAATGCCTGCATAGATAGCGTAGGTGACAAGGGTCAGGACGCCGACGAGGGCGCCCCGACGCCCAAGTGCCCCGGCGAAGCCGCAGCCCGCGCCGACGAGTGCCACGACCACGAGCTCGGCCAGGCCCACATTCGACATCAGCCCGCCCAGAATGGCGGCGAGCCCGACCCACAGGCCCGTCCAGAGCATGATCCGCCACCGATGCCCGGGCGCCTCGCCGATCCCGCCGAGGCCGGTGAACAGTGAGCCGACCGCGAGTGGGAAGGCCGTTTCGGGCTCGCCGAACCAGATCGCCAGGGCCGTCAGGCTCCCGACGACCGATGCGACGACGATGGTCCTGCGCCATTCCATCTCTCGGAACCGGATCGGGGCGGTTCCGAGAATGACCTTCCGCCATGTTGACGTTCGGTTCGCCGCCGGTGAAGACATGAGGGCATCCTGCCGAATGCGAGCGTGATCCGCATCCGTAGGTAGGCTTTGGCCCTCATGACTGCGCACATTGAACGCCCTGACGAGCCCGCCGGCTACGACTTCGAGTCGATCCAGGAGCGGTGGCTCCCGGTATGGGACGACATAGCCCCCTTCCGCTCCGGCCGGGCAGATGACCCGCGCCCGAAGAAGTACGTCCTCGACATGTTCCCGTACCCGTCCGGCGACCTGCACATGGGTCACGCCGAGGCATACGCGCTCGGCGATGTCGTGGCCCGATACTGGGTCCAGCGCGGCTACAACGTCATGCACCCCATCGCCTGGGATGCCTTCGGGCTCCCAGCCGAGAACGCGGCCATCAAGCGCAATGAAGACCCGGTCATCTGGACCTACGAGAACATCGAGCAGCAGAAGGCGTCGATGCGGCGATACGCCTGCTCCTTCGACTGGGATCGCGTCTTCAACACCTGCGACCCCGAGTACTACAAGTGGAACCAGTGGTTCTTCCTCCAGATGTTCGAGCGCGGCCTCGCCTACC
>WLOY01000006.1 GCA_009699015.1 Actinomycetota bacterium
ACTCTCGAGAACCCGGAGATGTCCGCGTCGGGCCACTTCGACTGACCCCTGAGGCAGGCCTTGCCTACCCTCCGGCGGAGGGGAGTACCGCGGGCGAGCCGCCTGGCGAACCGCATCAGCAAGGGCGGCTAGGTCATCGCTCGTCGGCCGGAGTGCGTCCGGATTTGGACTGATTCGGACGATTTCCCAGCCACGAGGTGCCGTCATCCGCATGCTGTGCATGTCGCACAGGTCGTAGCAGTGCGGTTCAGCCACGGTCGCAAGTGGGCCCAGTACTGCGGTGGAGTCTGCGTAGACGTATGTGAGCGTCGACACGGCGGCCGCCTGGCAGGAGGGCTTGGAGCAGCGTCGGCGGGCCATAGATCGCACGCTAACGCTCCCGGGGCTGCGGAGCACGGTGACTCGCCGCAGCACGGAGAATCACGACCAGAACGGTGCACGGCGAGCAGCGCGGTGCACTGCGAAAAGCGCGGTGCCCTGCGAAAAGCGCGGTGCATGCGCACAGCACGAGCAATTGCCCCCAGCACATGGCTCGACGGACGGGGCGACCCTTGCCTCACCTGATGGTCAGGCCGAGGTCTTCCTCTGCCACCGGCACAGTGACCGTGTCACGCAGTGGCAGCCACGGGTAGCCCGTCACGAGATCGCCGTACTTGGAGATCTCACGGACCCGATGGGCAACCAGGACGGGGCCAGAATCGTTAGTCGGAGTCACGATTGCAGTGAACCAGTCGATCCCCGCCGGGGGATCGACTGCGAGCCACTGCACATAGCCGGCTTGGATCTTGACCCGCCGAGGCTTCGTTGGAGTCGACACTGACTCCCCCGCGCGATACGGCAGAAGGGTGATATCGACGACCGCATCCTCAGTTGGTGCGGTGATCATCAGGTTGACGGTCGTGGCCTCGCGTACCGGAAGGCCACTCACGGCGCTCGTTCCGGTGAAAGGCAAGGTTCCGGAACTGTAGGTCGTGTCCTGCTGCGCCTTGTTCCCACCGATGAACTGTCGAACCCCGGCCACAATGGGCGTGTCCGAGGTCAATTCAAGGGTCACGGGCTGCTTCTCGGTGACGAGCGACATGTCAATACTCGCGACGGTCCCCGCGGCGACTCGAATTGAGTCCCGGTCGGCCGGGGCAAATGCGCCCGCGGCGGACAGGACTCGCACCTTGACGTTCGCATCATCCTCACCCGGGGCAACGACCGAGAGCACCCGAGGGCCATTGCCCGGCAGGACGCCTGGCACGTACACAGTCTTCGACGGCATAGCGGCCGAGGGAATCCAGTCGGTGCCGATTGATTGAAGGCCCGACATCTGATCGTCGTCAACCGTGGCGCCGATGCGCCCCGTTCTGGCAATCACATGCACCGCCGTCGCCTTGGTCCCCGGCACGAGAGCATCGAGTCTGACGACCAGCCTTCGCTCGCCCTTCACTACCAGGCCCCGCCCAGCGGGCGCCTCGATGATGCCGTCGGGTCCGTGAATGATGATGTCGACCACGGCCGAGTTCTCATCAGGGTTGACGAGGACAACACGTGTCTGACGCCCGGCAATCGCGCCGCCGCCAACGAACCAGAACTCCGTTGCGGCCGGTCCGCACGCCGTACTCGCCATGCCCCTGCCCTGACCTCGAGGATCGCGGCTCCATTGGTCGGCGATGAGCCCGGGGGCAAGGGATCCCACGCCGCGCACCGAGATGGGCGGCAGTGCTCGGCCGAACGCCGCGATCTCCGCCTGCCCCGCCGGAGCCGTGATCTCGGCGCTCTCGGACTTCTTGCCGAGGAGCGTGTCGATCGCCGCACTCCCGGACGGGCCATCTTGGCCCACCTGCCCGGGTACGACCGCCGCCGTCACGCGAACGCCGAGGTCAGCGCCCGCACCCGGCTCAGGACACAGCAACACCGTCGAGCCGATCGGGACGACGCGCTCCCCCTCGACAACTTGCGCCGGAATCTCGCGCTTGGCCACGATCCCGCCGCCGACGATCGCAGCCGTCACGAGTCCGACGAGAAGCATTCCCCTGAGGGACACCGCAGACTTCACGTCATCTCCTCCCGATTAGGTGGTGCGGGGGGCCCGGCGGCTGGGTCGGCTGACCCGCCTGGAGCGGCCGGTTCTGCTTGATCGTCCGACAGGTTCGCGTCAGCCGGCTCTCTTTGATCGTCCGGCACGGCGTGCTCGAGTGATTCGGCGTGCTCGACTGAATCGGCATGCTCGAGCGATTCGGCGTGCTCGACTGAATCCGCATGCTCGAGCGATTCGGCGTGCTCGACTGAATCGGCGTGCTCGACTGAATCCGCGTGCTCGACTTCGTCCGCTGCATCGAGCGAGGCTTGCGCATCAGGGGATCGCTCGACATCGACGCCCGAAGGGCCCGCGACGACGAAGGAGGCGCTCGATGCGCGTGCGCCCGGCACACTCACCGTCGCCATGCTGTCAGCGGCCATGCTTCCGCTGGCTACGGCATCCTCGGTGTCGAGATCCGTTGTCCTGCGCGACGGCAGCGCCAAGACAATGAGTGCGAGGAGCACCGCGAACTGAATCCACAGCCACCTTGAACGGTTCGAATGGTCGAATTCGACCATCACCTGCGGGCTGCCCTCTGGTGCCAGGAATGCCTGCGACCAGCCGGACGTGCCCTCAACGGTGATCGCGGGCAGGCCCGTGACGGCGTTCGTCGAAGGATCTGTCGCGATGGCCCGCCATCGCGAGTCCGGCATCGTTCCGATGACGAGATTCCGTACTCCCGAGCCATCAGGGAGGCGCTGGTCGATGTATGGCGAGACCGTGGGGTCACTGCCATTGGCAAGCCCGATCGACGATTGCTCCTCACCGGCAACGATCCTGGCTCGAGACGTCGTACCCGAGATTCGCCACAGCACCTCGCCACCGGCGCTCGACAGCCGACGAAGTCCGGGCTCGCCATCGAGGACGGGGATGAGGTCAGCTGATGTGCCAGCGGCCAGAAGGACATACCGAACGCCGTAGGCCGACAGTCCGACGACCTCATCACCCCCGCGTCCTGAGGCAAGGTCTGCGACGAGTGCGTCAATGGGAACCCAGACCGCCGCAGGTGGTGAGACGTCGGCGTCGCCTAGCTTGGGACCTGCGCCGTCGATGAGGCTGTAGCGAACTCTGCCGGCCGAATCCTGCCGAAGCACCAGCGTGCGAGGTGCCTGGGGGCTCACCGCGTCGGCAGCGACGAAGGCCGGCACCGCACTCATCGACGCCTTGCGCAGTTCGCCGGGTGCGACCGGTGCCCACAGCACGGCGGATCCTGCTGGAGCCGCGATCGCGAGGATTGCGACGAGGAAGCCGATGGGCTGCATGAGATTGAAGTCGGCTCGCGTCACCCGGGCACGCAGTCCGTCGGCTGCATACGCCGCGGCCCCGATCATTGATAGGCCGAGCAGGAGGGTCGCCGGCCCGGGCCAGGGTCGGAGCGCGACGGACGAGTCCGGCGGGGTCACGAGAACCACCGTCTGCAGGACCCCGAGGACCAGCGCGAGGAGTCCGGCGATCCACGCGATCGTCACAGCTCCGATTCGGTCCCGCCGCATGAACGCAAGCAGGCCGGCGAGCAG
Organism: Actinomycetota bacterium; assembly: GCA_009699015.1. GTDB lineage: Bacteria > Actinomycetota > Actinomycetes > S36-B12 > S36-B12 > WLND01. The sequence continues at coordinate 3,586 of WLOY01000006.1, forward strand.
CAGCCCGACGCTGAGCCAGACCGGCGTCATGCCCGGGCCGCCCGGGTGAAGCAGGAGGACGTCGACGGCGGTGACCTCGCTGTCCGAGAGTGCGCGCGACGTCACGCCGGGCTCGAAGAGGAACAGGCTCGGGTGAAGGAAGAGATCGGCAGACCATGGCCAAAGGAGCAGCACCGGCGTCAGGACCGCGAACCAGATTCGTCGAATCATCCACGATGCGGCTCGGCCGTACCTGACCAGGCCGATGATCGTCGCGCCAACCGCGAGTACCAGCGCAATCGCCCACATTGCCGGGACGCAGGCCATGAGGGCGGCGAGCAGGATTGCGGTGCCGGCAGCCCGCCGAAACGTTCCCTGGGGTCGCGATATTCGCGCGCAGGAGCGAACGGCAAACGGGAGCAGGATGGCGGCCATCGTGGTCCCGATTCGGCCGGACGAGACGGCGCCGGTCATCGCGGGGAGGAGTGCGTAGGCCACGCCGGCCCACACGCGGATGCCTGTGCTTGCGACAACGCCTCGGAGCGTGAAGTAGACGGCCCAGCCGGCGATCGGGATAGCGAGCAGAAGAAGGACGTTGACGGCGAGCCACGCCTTGCCGAGGAGGAGGACGGCGAGCGGATAGATGACCATGAGGTACGGGGCGGACGGGACCGTTGATCCAGGCCCGACGTCGTGCCATGCCTGCGCATACCTGTCCCACAGGTCTGTCGCGCCACCGGGACTCGGGAGGAGTGCGCCACCCTGGAGAGTCCCCTCACCCCACCAAAGTCCCCAGAGCGACACGAGGGTGAAGATGCCGAGCATCGCGGCGATGACCGTTCCCGGTCGTAAGAGCAGTCGTCGGATCAAGCCGGCACCCTGCTCGGAAAGGAATGCCGCGTCGTCGTCGATTGGACCGGAGTCGAGGGCTGAGCCTTGTGGCCCGGTCGAAGCGCCCGACGTCGTGATGATGCCGGCGACGGCCTCGAGTCCTTGACGCATCTGCCACGCAAGTTGCGGCCGCAGGTGCTTGACGATCGATGCCGGCTCGGTGGCCGTAGCCTTCACGAGCTTGCGCGAGCGGTGCAGGCTCCAGGGGTGGATCGAGACGAGAAGCACGGCGATGATCTCATCGCGGGCCGCGCCGAGATCCTTGCCGAGCAGGTAGGCGAGCGAGCGCAGGGCGCTGCCGAACAGGAGTCGAAGGGCCACGAACGGGGTCGCGAGAGCGACGGAATGCGCGAGGAGGACGTGCACGGAGGCTTCGCGCTCGGCTCGATGCGGCCGTGCGGCGACCGCCGTTGAACGCGAGCCGTGAGTGGCGGCCTCACGATGGTGCACGACCGCGTCCGTCGCGATGAGTACCCTCGCTCCGGCCCGTTGGGCCCGCCAGCAGAAGTCGAGATCATCGCGGAAGAGCTTGAGCTGGGGGTCGAATCCCCCGAGGAGGTCCCATATCTCCCTTCGCACGAGCATGCCGGCGGAGCTCACCGAGAGGACATCGCGAACTCCGTCGTGCTGGCCCTGATCGTGCTCACCGCGTTCGAGGCCGGTGAGCCTGCGACCTGAGTTCGAGATGCTGACCCCGGCCTCGAGGAGGAGCCTGCGGTCGTGCCAGCCGAGGATCTTCGGACCGAGCACGGACGCACTCGGGTACTCGTCTGCGGTCTTGAGCAGTGCGGCTAGGCAGGTGGGGTCTGGGGCACTGTCGTCATGGAGGAGCCACACCCACTGGGTGAACTGGCCTGCGGATTCGTCGTCGTCGGGCACCTCGATGCGGCCGACGCTCTCAAGGCCCCGACGCACCGCCTGCCCAAAGCCCTGTTTGGAGGGAGCCGTGACGACCCGATCGACGCCGAAGGACGCTCGCAGCAGGGTGAGGCTGTGGTCGGCGGAGTCAGTGTCCACGGCAACGGCGGCGTCCGGGGGGCGCGTTTGATTGGCGAGGCCGGTGAGGACGGAAGGAAGCCAGGCGGCTCCGTCGTGGGTGACGAGGACAACGGTGACGTGATGCTGACGGCGCGGCAGGGCCTCTGCTCGTTCGGCGCCCTCGGATGGCACCGCGCTGAACCATTCGGTCGGGTGCTCGTCCGTGCCCGTCTCGACGGCATCTGCGATCGCATCAGCGTCGCCGCTCGCTGCTCGAAATGCGGCCTTGTCCTCGGCCGTGAACAAGAGCGCTGAGGTGGATTCCCACCACTCGTCGCTTTCTTCATTCTTCCTATCGGCCACCGGCCTACTGTACGGGGCGCGGGCGACCGCTGTGATCGGACTAGACGGCCTGCTTCTTCAGACGGCGACGCTCACGCTCGGATAGGCCGCCCCAGATGCCGAATCGCTCGTCCTGCTCCATCGCGTATTCGAGGCACTCGACGCGAACCTCACAGGAAAGGCACACGCGCTTCGCGTCGCGGGTGCTGCCGCCCTTCTCCGGAAAGAATGCCTCCGGATCGGTCTGCGCGCAGAGTGCTTGTTCCTGCCACGACGCCGGTAGAACGTCGGACAATGGAAGCAGCACTGAGTCAGCTTCCCGGCTTTCAGCCACGCGTTCCTCCTCGACCCTGCGGCGAACCCCCGTTCACCACTGCAACGTATTACAGACGTGTCATTCCACCACGTCAAGCCGGATACCGACAAATCGGGCATATTTTCCAAAATAACCGGACAAACTGACGATTCTGAGGGTTTTCGGGCAATCGAAGCTTCCTTCGCGGCGAATGAGCCCTCGGCCAAACGCTCGTCCCGAAGCGGTGAAAGGATAGCGATCATGAGGATCACCGCTCTTGCCGGCGGCATCGGCGGGGCGCGGTTTTTACGCGGCGTTCTCGCTGCCGCACCTGACGCCGAGGTCACCGTTATCGGGAATACCGGCGACGACATCTGGGTCCACGGGCTGCGCGTGTGCCCTGACCTCGACACCGTCATGTACACCCTCGGCGGTGGCATCAGCGCTGAGCGCGGCTGGGGCCGCGAGGGCGAGACTTTCACGGTGAAGGACGAACTCGCCGCCTACGGAGTCGAGCCGACGTGGTTCGGGCTCGGCGACAAGGACATCGCAACCCACCTCATCCGTACCCAGTCGATGCAGGCGGGCTTCTCACTCACCGAGATCACTGCAGCCCTGTGCGAGCGCTGGCAGCCGGGCGTCAGGTTGCTCCCCATGTCGGACGATCGGGCCGAGACGAACGTGATCGTCGATGATCCAAGCGGCGCAACCGACGACTCGGGGCGAGCCTTGCGGATCGCCATCCACTTCCAGGAGTGGTGGATCAAGTACCGCGCGCTGGTCCCCGCGCACGGCTTCGTTCTCGTCGGGGTCGAGCAGGCTCGCCCGGCTCCCGGGGTGATCCAGGCCATCGAGCAGGCCGACGTCGTGCTCCTCCCGCCGAGCAACCCGGTCGTCTCGATCGGGACGATCCTGCAGGTCCCCGGAATCGCCGATGCGCTCCGATCGACGAGCGCGCCCGTGGTGGGCCTGTCCCCCATCGTTGGCGGCGCGCCAGTACGCGGGATGGCTGACGCCTGCCTCACGGCGATCGGCCTCGACACCACCGCGCTCGCGGTCGCGGCGCACTACGGGGCTAGGTCTGCCCGAGGCAGCGGCAACTCCGGCGGTATTCACCACGGCGCTAGCGACCACGGCCTCATTGACGGCTGGCTCGTTGACACCACCGACGCCGGGAGTGTCCCTGCCATCGAGGCGCTCGGCATTCGCTGCCGGGCCGTGCCACTCATGATGACCGACCTCGAGGCAACCCGAGTCATGGCGGTCGACGCCCTTTCCCTCGCCAACCGCCCGTGACGGGCGCCGGAGCGAGTCCGGTAGCGGGCGCTGAATCGGGAGCAGCAGGGAGCCCGGTCTACGAATCGGCGCGGGGATCTGCACCGGCCCTGCAGGTCATCGGCGTGCCGGGGATTCCCGTCATCACCGGAGGCGACGACCTCGCGCAGCTCATCATCGACGGGTGCACAAGCATCACCTGGCCCGATGGGAGCATCGGCGTCGCCGAAGGCGACATCTTCGTCGTGACGAGCAAGATCGTGTCGAAAGCCGAGGGCCGAGTCGTCCCCGCGGCCTCGCGCGACGATCTCATCGAATCGGAGTCGGTTCGCACCCTCGCAACCAAGATCACCGAGAAGAACACGACCCGCATCGTCGAGACCAGGCACGGCCTCGTCATGGCTGCGGCCGGTATCGATGCGAGCAATATCGACGTCGGCTTCGTCGTCCTCCTCCCCCTCGACCCAGATGCGTCCGCCTCCGGGCTTCGGGTCGCCATTGGACGACGCCTTGGCGTTCAGGTCGGCGTCATCATCACCGACACGATGGGCCGGGCCTGGCGTAACGGGCTTACGGACAACGCGATCGGGGTGGCCGGCATCGGGCCGCTCGATGACCACACCGGCCGCTCCGACGCCTACGGGCGAACGCTCGAGATGACCGTGGTCGCCACGGCCGACGAGATCGCGAGCGCAGCGGACCTCGTAAAGGGCAAGGCAACGAGCATGCCCGTGGCCATCGTCCGTGGGATGCGGCACGCTGTCACCGATGAGGACGGCCCGGGTGCGCGAGCGCTCGTACGTCCGCGAGGCGAGGACCTCTTCTGGCTCGGGACGAGCGAGGCAATCACGGAAGGACGTCGCAGCGCGACGGGGAACCGGCGCACCGTTCGAGCCTTCACGGACGCTCCGGTGGCCGAGACTGCGGTTGCCGACGCTATTGCGGCTGCCGCCACTGCTCCCGCGCCGCATCACTCCAGGCCCTGGCGGTTCATGGTTCTTCGAGACGAACCAGTCCGGGAAGCCCTGCTCGATGCGATGCGCGAGCGGTGGGCGCACGACCTGCGGCATGCCAGCGGAATGGATGACGCCTCGGTCGATCGCCGTCTCGCGCGCGGCGACATCCTGCGACGCGCCCCCGTCGTCATCCTGCCGTTCATCGACCTAGCAACCGGCGCCCACGCCTACCCCGACGCAGCAAGAACCGCAGCCGAGCGTGACCTGTTCCTCGTATCGGGCGGCGCGGCCGTGCAGAATCTCATGATCCACCTCGCGGCGGACGGGCTGGGTACCGGTTGGATCTCATCGACTATGTTCTGCGCCGATGTCGTGCGCAGTGTCCTTGCCCTCCCCGATTCCTTCGAGCCACTCGGCGCAGTAGCGGCCGGGTGGCCCGCGGCGTTGCCCACCGAGCGCCCGCCGCTCGACCTCGGCGATCTCATGCTCGCGCCCATCAGCCCGGTGCGCGGCCCTCTCGGCTGACGCTGGATGGCCTTGCCTCTCCTCGGGCAGTCCGCCTGCGGTCGGGCAGTGTTGCGGTCGGGCAGGGTTGCGGTCGGGCAGGGTTGTGCTTGGGCAGGTCAGCCTGTGCTCGGCGGCGACCCTGGTGGCTCGCGCCGCCGCAGGTCTGTGACATAGGCCGTCCAGGCGTCGAGTTCCGGGTCGTCCACATGCGGGGCAGTCGCGTGGGCCGCGGGCTCGGCGCTGCCGTGTGGCTGCACCGACCGCGCCGGCGGCTCTGCGGCGGTCCGGCCGGGGGTCTGGTCCGGCTGCTGGTCCGGCTGCTGGTCCGGCTTCTGGGTCACCTCGTCTGACTCTGCACTGAGCCGCGCCACCCTGTCCCGCCACCGAGCGGCGAGACCCTTCGTGACGCTGCCCTCAGTTCGGTAGCGGTGCCAGATCCAGATGGTGAACAGGCCGATGAGCGGCCATTCGACCATGTATGCCCATGCCCGCCAGACGCCCTCACTCGCACGACGCACCTCGATGATCGTGATGACCGTGCACAGGGTCAGGACGAGGACGAGCGGGACATGGAGCTGCCAGAAGTCCCGCCAGCCGCCACGAGTTCGGCGAGGCTCCTGCGGCGCGCTCCCGGATCCGTCGTCGCTGCCCGAACCGCCCGCACTGCCGGACCCGTCCTCGCCTCCCATCATCGGTGCGCCGGGTTCCGTCATCAGAGCCTCCCATGGGTTGCAGCGACACCATCCGGCGGCAAGGAAGCCTCAAGGGCCGCCGTCCCTGCGCTATCGGCGCGCGAATCCCCGTCGATCAGTACTGCACCGGTCATGGCCCCGGGGCCGGCGACTTCGTGCGCCGCTCGGGCCCTGGCCACTCGAGCCCTGGCCAGCCGAACGCTGACCAGCCGAGCGGCGAGGAGCACCTCAACGGCGATCACCGTGGCGATCGATATCCGCACGCTCGCCTGTGCCCCCAGAGCCTGCCCGAAGCCGTTGACCCAGACCACCACCGGCCAGCCCGCCATGACGACCGCAATTCCGGCCAGGCCCTGCCGTGAATCCAGGCACTCCGCCCAGAGCCACCCGGCGCAGACGATCGCCATCACGCCGGCGATGGTGCCGAGTTGATCGCCGAGGAGGCCGTTGAGTGCCTGCAGCCCGGCGACGTCAGCCACGACGACGAGCAGCGTGACGGCCGCTACCTCCGAGTGCGCTCGAAGCCAGGGCATCAGCCTCGAAGACGGGCTCGCAGGGGGACGGACATTGCACTGCGTGCGGACGTGGACGATGAGCATGGGCAGCGCAATACCCAGGATGGCAAGTGCCACGGGCGAGTAGCCACCGGTTGCCGCCTCAGCGGGCGCAGGTCCGATCCTCGCGAGTGCGATCGACAGGGCGACCGCCACGCCCATGATCATGAACTCCGATGCCGCGTAACGCCCCAGGAGACCGGGAACAGCCGGTTGCCCCGCGCCTGCCTGCCGTTGGAGCACCTGACGACGCTGCCGGTAGCCGAGGCCGACGAGCCACCCCAGCAGGACAGCCTTGCCGATGATGAGCGACCCGTAGAGGGTTCCGACGAATTCGCTCGGAAGGGTCAGCCGCAGGGACGCATTGAGCAGGCCCGTCTCCGCAATGAGGATCACGCACCAAAGCGCCATGATGCTGAATCGCGGAAGCACGGCCATGGCCGTGTCCGGCTCAACCCGGCTGAGGGCGACGACGACGACGAGGCCGCCGACCCACAGGCTCACAGCGGCAATGTGAATGAGCAGGCTCACCGTTGCGGCCACGTGCGAGTCGTGCAGGCCGGCATGACCGACGAAGGCCGGTGCCGCCGCCGCCGACACCGCCAGCAGGGCACAGACCCACGACAGCGCGGCGCGCGCACTCGGAGCCAGTCCGCCGCGCACTGGCATTGCCGTGAGCGCCCACGCAAGGCCCATGACAGCCACCAGCGCCACGATTTGGCCCAGGAACACCCGACCCACGGTCTCGTCCACGAGAAGGGGCAGCAGGCTGTCGGGTGACAGGGCGTCGAGCGGAGACAGCGCCTCCACCTCGGATCGGGTGAGGACGAGGCCGAGGACAACGAGCGCCAGCCATGCGGCCGCCCATCGAATGGCCCAACCGAGCGCACGCGCCGAACGCCCCGGCACGAGGAGAGCGCCCACGACCACGGCGCCGACGGTGAGCGCCGCCGCGATGTCACGGGCATACCTCGTTGCAGGAAGCAGCCAGTAGGTGGCATCCGGCGGGCTCGGAAGCCCGGGATAGCTCACCACCGACGTGAGACCCGCGACCCACAGGATGCCGAGCAGAACCGGCAGGCCCCACCACAGCCGGGACCCGCTGGGAAGGCCATTGGGCGCGTGCGCGACGTTCGTCATGTCACGTCACTCAATCATTCATTCGCTGAATCGATCAAGTAAACCGTCAACAAACCGACCAGCCAATCGAACAGCTATTTATTCGATGACTGGCTGAACGTGCCGAACGTCGGGCTGTTCGTGTTCGGGCTGACCTTCATCGTCGTGGTGACGACTGCCCCCAGCAGTGCAGACACGCACACCCACGTCATCCACATCGCGACGAGTCGCACGTGCGAATGGTTGCTCTGCGTGAAAAGTCCCGCCCGGGTGCGATTAAAGATGGCGAGGGTGAGGAACAGCACGACCGACAGATGAATCGCGGTCGCCATGGCGAGCCAGAAGGTCGCCGATGCGTAGGCCCCCTCAGTAATCGCGAAGGGGAAGGTCGACAGCTGAACGATCTGGCCCACGAACGTCACGAGCACGATGATCGACGAAAGTGCCGATGCGAGGATCAACTGCCCTCGATGCCCCTTCGCCATCCCGCGCACGCCCCACCACATCGTGGCGGCCGCGAGGACGATCCCGGCGACAATGAGCCAGAACGGCAGGTCCGGCGCGAAGCTGTCCTTCGGCGGAGCCCACGCGCTGTTCACGTTGAGGGACCAGAGGTACACGTATGAGATGAGCAGCGCGACCGTGCCGGTCGCATCGGAGACGATGCACAGCCAGATGCCGAGACGATTGCGGCGTGCCGTCGTCGTGACGAGCTCGCCTGTCGTGGGCGACCTGGGGATCTGCTGGGTGGATGACGCTGTCGTCGTGCTCATCACGCGCCTACCTTCAGGTTCTCGTCCGTCAACTTCAGCTCAATCGAGTCGTACGGGTCAGGGACCCCGTACCCGTACGGGTCGCTCGTCACGACCGGCAGCACCGGGAAGTTCTCCAGGGGCACCGGCGTCTGGGTCTGCCACTCGAGGGTCTTGGCTCCCCACGGGTTCGCCGGCGCGATGGTTCCCGAGCGCCATGAGGTGATGATCGCGTATAGGAAGATGAGCATGCCGACGCCGATCAGGTAGGCGCCGATGGTCGAGATCCAGTTGGAAATCTCGAACGCGTTATCGAACTGCAGCACTCGACGCGGCTGGCCCTGGAGCCCAGCGACGAACATCGACCCGAAGGTCACCTGGAAGGCGAAGAAGGAGACCCAGAAGCCCACCATTCCGAGCCGGTGGTGCAGCATCTTGCCGGTCATCTTCGGGAACCAGTAGGCGATTGCGCCCATCGCGCCGAAGAGTCCGGCGCCCATGAGCATGAAGTGGAAGTGAGCGACGACGAACATACTGCCGTGCATGTACTGATCGACCGGAACGTCGGACAGGTAGACCCCGGTGATACCGCCGATGATCTTGCACCAGAGAACCGCATACACGGTCATCATTGGAAGCCTCGTCCAGACCTTGCCGCGCCACAAGGTGCCGAGCATCACGAGGACGAGGAAGCCGAACGGGATGGAGATCAACTCCGTCGACAGCATGAACGGATAGCCCGCCGACGGCGCCCAGCCGGTCATGTACATGTGATGCACCCATACGACGGAACTCAGTCCAACGATTCCGGCAAAACCAGCCACCGCAACCTTGTACGAGAAGAGGGGCTTGCGCAGGAATACGACCATCAACTCCAGGAGTGCCGCAGTTGCCGGGACCACGATGACGTATACCTCGGGGTGGCCGAGCAGCCAGAAGAGGTTCTCATAGAGCCAGACGCTGCCACCCTCCTGCGGGATGAAGAAGGAGGAGCCGACCACTTTGTCACTGAACGCGAGCACCTGCGAGTACTGGTACATCGGGAACCAGACGAGGCCCATGATGGCTGCAGCGAGGATTCCGATGACGAAGATCGGGACCCGGTTCCACGTCATTCCACGGGCGCGCATGGTGACAATCGTGGTGATGAGGTTGACCCCGGCGATGCCCGTCGAGAACGCAAACGTGATGATGCATATCTGGTAGCCGATCATTCCGACCGGTGCCTGTGCACCGAGTGGCTGGTAAACAGTCCAGCCGTCGCGGATGCCGCCGAGCAGCAGGTTGCTGAGCAACGGCGGAACCGCGGCGAAGAGCAGCCAGAAACTCAGTGCGTTGAGCCTCGGGAATGCCATGTCGCGAGCACCGATCATGAGCGGCATGATGAAGTTTCCGAGGGGCCCGGCTACCACGATGATCATCGCGATGATCATCACGATGCCATGGGTTCCGATGAGTGAGTTGTAGAAGTTCGGGTCGAAGACCTCAGCCCAGGTGACACCGAGTTCGGTGCGGATGAGCATCGCGAAGAAGCCCCCGAAGCCGAGCAGTGTGAGCGCCATGACGAGGTACTGGAGGCCGACCACCTTGTGGTCAGTCGTGTACTTCCAGTACTTCCACTTTCCCTGGCCCTTGCCGGCCATGTACTCGGAATCGTCGTGAGTGATGTCGTGGCCCAGCATCCAGCGCACCGGACCGGCAAAGGCCCCGATACCGATCATGAAGCCGATGACCCAGGCGACATAGGTCGCCCCGACGAGAGCGTTCAGGCCAACCTGTGAATAATCTGCATTCTGCGTGCCCCACGGCACCATCTTCGACCCGATGGCATAGGTGACGGCGGAGAGGACAATCCCCAGCGCACTGCCGGTGAGGACGTTCGTGCGGCGCAGGAAGCCACCGGCCTTGCCGCGCTGCTTGGGCTGATGGACGGCCATCTGCTCGTGGATGTCGGAGGTCAAGATCACGTCGGTGCTCATACGAACTTCTTCCCGCCCATCTCGCGAACCCAGGCGTCGAATTGTTCCTGGGTGACAACCTTGATCTGCGTCTCCATGTAGGCGTGATGGAGTCCGCAGAGCTCGGCACACCTGATGTTGAAGTTGCCAAGCTTGTTCGGGGTCACCCCGGTATTCGTGATCGCCCCCGGATTGGCATCAATCTTCACGCCAAGTTCAACGACCCAGAAGTTGTGGATGACATCCTTGGATGTCACGTTGAAGTAGATCGGTGTGTCGATCGGCACGACGAGAACGTCGGAGGTGATCGACTGCTGACCGGGGTACTCGAATGTCCACAGCCACTGCTGTCCGGTGACGTTGATGTCGAGCGGCTTCGCCGTGGTCGGCTGTTGATTAGCGCGGGTCGTTCCATTGGACATCTCGGTGATCCGGGCCAGCTCCACAAGGCCCCAGATGACGAGGAAGGCGGCAAGCAGGCTCGTTGCTCCGATCCAGCCGAAGATCGCGATCGGGTTCGACCGGATAGCCGGGCTCTCCTGCATCGGCGGTTCCTCGCCGTGCACCCTTCCCCAGCCCAGCAGGCTGTACAGGAGGATCGTCGCGGTGATGGCCATCACGGGCGCAGACACCAGGGTGAAGACGAACATCGTGCGTTCGATCTCGTACATGATGTCGGACGCTGGCGCACCACTCAGATTCATGAAGTGGATAACGAGCCAGGCAGCCGGGATGATGGCCAGCGTCAGGATCACGAAGATGATGAGGATGTGCCGCACGTACGGGCGCGACAACCACTCGCGCAGGCGGTAACTCGGTTCGGGACGGTTCGTCGGCCCCTCTGGCTCTTCAGCCTCGGCAGTGGGACGTTCATCAACTGTAGACATCAGACCACCGTCACCGTTCCGCTCATCCAGCCACGCTCACTCATGACGCCCCCGAAGTCGACGTACCCGTTTCCGCAGGGATCCTCGCAATTCCAGACGTATTCCCCCGGATCGCCCGTCATGAACGAGAAGGTGATCTCCTGCGGCTTGGGGTAGCCATTCGCCTCGTTTTTCGCATTGTTCGCCACGGCCAGCATCGGCACGCTCACGAATAACTCCGGCTGAGTGGACTCCGAGTACTGGTGAAGGGTGAACGTGTGGGCGACGTTGTCAGCCTCAATCTCATGCTGGACCTTGCCGTTGTAGGTCGCAGTGCCGTCGACCGTGCCGTGCACCTTGGCGAAGTAGTCATTCCAGACGGTCGTGCTGCCGTCGTACTGGAGGATCGTCATGGTGATGAGCGAGTTCGCGGGTAGTTCGAGGGTCGTCGACGGCCAGTAGAACGGCCATCCGGCGCTCGCGTTGCCGATTTCAAAACCGTGCGAGGGCCCCGGCACGCCAGCAGTGGGCTCGGGGTAAATCGATAGGTCGATCGTCGCGTGCGGGACCTCGCCCTTGGGGCCCTGCGCCGTACCTACGACCTTCGCGACGAGCACTGCCGGCTCGGCCTGCGCCTTTCCCAAAAGCAACACCGATCCCGCCACCACAGCGGCGCCGATCAGTACCGTCAAGACGGTGAAAAAGGCCCGCTTCATGCGACCACCACCATGCCATCCACCCTTATGTCAATGAGCCCGTGCCATGCCAGTGTGACCCGCCAACTGCCACACGCCCGATTTGGACAAGCCGGAGACTATCGTTCAGACGCAGGTTCCCACCAGATAACCTGAGGAATTCCCCACAAGTGTTCACCAACGGTTAGTACACGTACACCGAAGAGAGGGAACTGCCTTGGCCAAGTTCCTCACCGCGTGGGACCTCAATCTCTTTATTCTGCTCAACATTCTCGCGGTGACGACTTGGTATGCCTGGGCCAGCCGGCGGGTGCGGCGGGCCGATCCGCGCTCGCGCTGGCCCTTGGCGCACGCCTGGTGTTTCTACTCCGGGATGGCCCTACTCGCCATCGCCTACCTCGGCCCACTCGCCGCGTGGTCCCACACATTCTTCTGGGTCCACATGACCCAGCACCTCATAGTCATGATGGCTGCCGCGCCACTCCTCGTCCTCGGCGCGCCTGTGACGCTCGCATTCCGGGCAAGCAGTGCCTCGACAAGGCGCAGTCTGGTCGTCCCTATCCTGCGCAGTCGCGCGGTCCGCATCCTCACGAACCCAGTCTTCACGTGGGTCCTCTTCGCATCCGTGCTCATGGGCACCCACTTCACCGGGTTCTACGATTGGGCACTGACCAACCATGACGCCGGCATGTTCATCGAGCAGCCGCTCTTTCTCGCCGTGGCGCTGCTGTACTACTTCCCCATCCTTGGTTCCAACCTCCAGGCCCACCGGCCTGCCCCTACGACCCGGCTCATATCCATGGCGCTGATGATGATCCCCGAGGCACTCGTCGGCGCGGTGATCTATTTCGCTCCAGTTGTCCTCTACCCCTCATTCGGAGCCGAGCGGCCCTTTGGCCCCGATCCACTCGGCGACCAGCAGCTCGCCGGGGCGCTCATGTGGGCGCTCGTGATGATCATCGACTCCGCCTGGATGATGGTGGTAGCGGCCGAGTGGTTCACGAGCGAGGAGCGGCGCAGCCACCGCGAGGATGCGAGCATTGCCGCGGAAGAGGCCCTTCGCTAGCTGCGATCGCTCGAGAAGCGCACGGCGGTGTCCCCGAGCACCGCACCGGGCCACACCCGCGCGCCCGTGAGCAGTTCGTTTTCGGCGCCGATCACCGCGCCGTCGCCAATGACAGCCCCGTCAATGACGCATCCGGCACCGATGCTCGCGCCGACCCCGATGATGCTGTTCGTGATCCGGACAGCGCTGCCTACGACCGCGCCGTCGAACACGACCGCGCCCTCGACAACGGTCTCCGACCCGATGACGGCTCCGGCACCGATGGTCGTCCCGGACCCCAGATAGGCATCCGCGGCGATGACTGCGCCGTCGAGAACGAGTGATTCGCCGATCGCGGCGACGGCGGGGCTCGGCGCAAGGCCGAGGACAAGGTCACAAGATCCGCGGACGAACGAGAGCGGCGTGCCGAGGTCGAGCCAGTAGCCGCTGTCGACGACTCCGCTCACCATGGCCCCGGAAGCGAGCAGGCCCGGGAAGGTCTCACGCTCGACGGACACCGGCCGTCCGGCCGGGATGGCGTCAATGACACTGCGGCGGAATACGTAGCAACCCGCATTGATCTGGTCGGTGACGATCTCCTCCGGCGTCTGCGGCTTCTCGAGGAAGGAGATGACGCGCCCGTCTGCGTCGGTCGGGACGAGTCCGTACGCACGCGGATCGTCAACCGGGGTGAGGTAGAGCGAGACGTCGCTGTCGGTCTCGGCGTGATGCCGCACCAGACCTGCGATGTCCAGGCCTGAGAGGACATCGCCGTTGAAGACGAGCACCGGCTCGTCCGGCCCGCTCATGAGGAACGGGAGGGCATGCCTGATGGCACCGCCGGTGCCGAGCGGCTCATCCTCCGTCGCGATGACGATCTCGACACCGAGGTCATTGCCATCGATGAACTCGCGGAACACCTCTGCCCGGTAGCTCGTCCCGAGGATGATTCGGGTGACGCCGGCATCACGCGCCCGGGTGATCTGGTGCACCGTGAACGGCACTCCGGCCACCGGGAGCATCGGCTTGGGCGTGTTGATGGTCAGCGGGCGCAGGCGGGTGCCCTGGCCCCCGACGAGGAGCACGGCTTCGGTCACGTCATCAGGGTGCCACACGTGAGGTGCTCGTGCCTACGCAAGCCGCGGCAGAAGGCTCAGTGTCGCGCCGGGGCCAACGGGTGGCGAACGCTCCACTAGCGTGGCCAGATGAGCAATCCCATCTGGCAAGCCCTCGAGGGCCGGGCCCGGCGCAGGCCCGCCGACCCCGTCGTGACGTACATCGACGCCGATGGCCAGCGCTCCGAACTCTCCGCGAAGACCCTCGCCAACAACGCCGCCAAGGCCGCCAATGCCCTTCGGGACGAGGCGTTCGTCGAGCCAGGCTCGCGGCTGGCATTCCACGTCCCCTGGCACTGGCAGCGTTCCGTCTGGACGCTCGCGGCCTGGCTCACAGGCGCGACCGTCGTGCCGGGGGGATCCCCTGATCAATGCGATCTGGTCATTGCCGGCCCGGGTGAGGTGTCCGGCCTCCTTGGCGGGCAGTTCGGCCCGGCCGGCGCAGGAGAGGTCTGGGTCGTCTCCGTCCATCCCTTCGGTCTGCCGAACCCGTCGCTCCCAGAGGGCTGCCTCGACGCTGCGACAATCGCGCGCATCCAGCCGGACGCGTTCGCACCCGAGCCCTTCTCTGTCGACGCGTTCTCTGTCGACGACGATGCGATCGCGGCACTCGCCCTCGTCGGTGGAGCATCATTCGGTCAGCAGGACCTGCTCCAGCGCGCCTCAGCGATCGGCGGGTCGCACCTGCTCAAGGCCGGTGAGAGATTCGCCGTTGTCGGTGCACCGGTTGACGTACTCGACGCGTGGCTCCTGGGGTCTCTCGTTCCGATCGCCTGCGATGCCTCCATCGTCATGGCAGCGCAGGGGCTGGACGGGGCTGAGATCTCGCGCAGGGAGTCGGCGCGGCTCATCGAATGAGCGATCCTCGCAACGTCGCATAGGCGACCGCTGCAATATCGGGCGCTATCGCTTGCGACTATCGGTCGCTATCGCTTTCGCTTGGGCCTCACGGTGATCTGCTTCTCCTCGCTGCTCGCGACGACGGCCCCCTTCTGCATGACGACAACGCGGTAGGAGTACGTCGCGCCGGCAGGAACCGCCTTCTTGATCCGGAAGGAGTAGCGCCCGGCCTTGTTCGTCCTCGTCCGGTCCTTCACCACCCACTGACCGTTGACGAGCATCTGACGCTCGACGATCAAGCCCTTGGCGCCCTTCTTGGGCTTGACGCGGCCGACGAACTTCACCGCGGATCCCGCCCGGGGACGCAGCGTCGGGCCGACCTTCATCGTCACGCGAACGCCGCCGACGGAGGCAACCGGGTCTTCGGCCGTCGACTCAGAGCCGGAGGACGGCTGCGAGGAAGGTTCGGGGCTTGCCGCTGGCGCGCCGCCCGAGGCACCGCCAGCGCCATCGATTGCCGAGATGTAGGTCGACTTCAGCCCGAAGTTCGTCCGCGCCTGCGTCGCTGGCATCGTTCGCTGACTGCCGTCCTGGAGGGTTGCGGTGAGAGTCTTGGCCGCGCCAGACGAGAGCCGATCGCTCACCGCCAGCTTCCAGATATCCGCGACGCCGAATGCCTTCGCCGCATCGGCCTGCGAGACCTTCACCGTCCAGGCGCGGTTCGTGTTGTCGGGGTGAAGGGCCCAGCGGTCGTCGACGCTCACCGCATACGGCAGGTCACCGCCCCAGACGTCCTTGACCGAGGTGGTCGCCCCGCCCGTGGACGATGTGTAGAACGCCTTGATGGGCTTGCCCTTGTAGAGGACCGCGAGTCCAGTGGTGTCAGTAGCGTTCGTCGCCTTCACCGCGGCGGTCCACCGCTCGCCCTTGGGCCCGCTCTGCTTTCCCCAACCGACGAAGGTTTGGTCCGTGAACGGGCCTCCCCCGTCATCGACATGGCATGAGCACGACTTCCGCAGGCCGTCGTCGATCTTCGACAGGCCATAGGACCGCGCTGCGATCACCTGCGCCTGCATGGCCGCCTCGGGCCATGAGCTCGAGACCTCGGAGATGCCGTAGAGGTACTCCTCGTGGACCCTCACCGAGTTCACGGCGTTCAGCCGGACCCCGGAGGAGGTGTTCACCGCGGTGAGGTCGACGAAGCCGTACCGGTACCTGTGCCCGGTGGAGCCGAAGGTTCCACTCGGCCCGATGACGTTGAGCAGGGTGGGCGGGCCTGCGGCACTGCCCGGGTCCCGGGTGCCCGCCCAGCGGATCTTGACCGTGGGCGCGGCCCCGAGGTCGGTCGCGGTTCCATTCGCTATTTTGCGCACGCCGACCGATGATCCGCTCACGTCGAAGGCGAAGACATCGCCCGGTCCACCGAGGGTGGCAATGCCGCCAACGGTCACCTCCACTGCCCCGCCGCCCTGGTCGATGGCCTCGGAGCGAACCTGCGCGGACTGGACCTGATGCAGCAGGTTCACGCGGATGTCCATGTCGTCCCGGGTCGGTTCCACGGTCGTGCCCGAGTAGTAGTGGCTGACGATGCTCGATGCGTCCCGGCCTTCGAGTGCCATGCCGTAGGCACCCCACTGAGACATGCCGATCCCGTGGCCGTAGCCGCTGCCGGTCAGCGTGAATCCCTCCGGGGGACCGCAGGGATCCATCGGCGACGACATGGTTGCGGGGATGACGCCCGTCCCCGCCCACGGGAAGATCGCGTCGCCGTTGCTCGACCCGTTGAGCGTGAGGGTGTAGGTCCCGGGTGGCACCTGCGCACCGGAATCGTCGAGCTTGTCCCAGCCGATCGACAGGGGCCCACCCGCCTCCTGCTGCCCGCTCAGGGTGCGCACCTGGGCGCCGCAGCGCGAGGTCACCGCAACCGTCCAGGTGAGCGGGGCGGTGGTCGTCGTGCTGAGCACGAGCGGCTCGCTCGCCCCCCAAGCGGCCGGTGCGGACATCGCAGGATTGAAGGCGGTCACGCCCATCTTCGAGGCGACCATCGACCGGATGATCGGGATCTGGGGCTCGAGATACCTGCCTGGGCAGGCGGTCTGGCCAATGTCGCGGTGACCGCCGATGACCAGTGCGTTGGCCTGCTCCCCCGGCTGGTAGCGGGAGGTGCCGGCGCTGGAATCCGAGACGAGAACCGCGCTGCCGTTCGGATCCCGGTGGTTCATCGACAGCTTCCACGCCATGAGCTGCGCCACCGACTCGTCGATCGCCGCCATCTCCTCGGGGGGCAGATTCTTCGACTGGAAATTTCCGATCGCCGATACGGCGAAGGTCTCATTGTTGAATCCCGCGGTATGGCCCCCGATGACCGCCTGATCCATGCCCCCTGCCCGGCCCTCGTACAGGCGCCCGAACCGGTCGACGAGGAAGTTGTAGGCGAGATCGGAGTAACGCAGTCCCTTCACGAACCAGCCGTAGAGGTTGCGGACCTGCTGGGCCGACTCCTCCGGCGAGTACGAGTTGCTCGTCACGGTGTGGTGGAGGAAGGCCGCCTTGATGGTGCCCGAGTACTTCGGGCCCGCTCGGCGAAGGGACTCGTTGGCCCCCCACTGGGCACGGGTGATGATCGTGGGCATCGGGGCGCCGAGCGTCGCGGCAGCCACGGTTGAGATCGGCAGGCTGTCCGGCTCCGGTCCGAACGGAAGGTCAGCGTCCTCGTCGACAACAGGGTTGTTCATGAGCATGACCTGCGGATCCACGGGCGAAATCCCGCCCGGCGTATCGATGCGCACCTGGACGCCATCGGCCTCGCCGGTGATGAGCGGTTCAGTCCCGAAGCGAACTCCCTGAGCCTCGAGGGATCCCGGGTCGGGCGCGTGATCGGAGACCGGAAGCGGGGTCCAGTTGCTCCATCCGTCGTCCTCCCTGACTCGAACGAGGATCCGCGACGTCGCGTCGAGGGGCGATGCCGTCGTCACTCCCACGAGTCCGAACTCGTCGGTGGTCGTCTGGATCGTTGCGATGGCGGGGCGCAGGGGGGCGCTCGCGCGAGCGGCGACCTGACTCGCGCCCGTCGAGCCGGGCGCACCTGTGGCGGGCGGGGCTGCAGGCAGTGGCGCGAGTCCCAGTGAGTCCACATGCGGGTCACCGAGCAGGTCATCCCACGATGCCATCGAGACGGCGCTCTCCGCAACGACACCCGCGTCGATGCCGGTGAGGTTAATCGTCTGCAGGACGGGAGTCACGGGGGCGCGCGCAGCGAGGCGGTCGCTGGAAGCGGGGGTGAGATCCGCGATAGGGACGAGGAAGGATGCGACGAGAATCGATGCGGCCAGGGAGGCGAGGACTGGACGGCTCATGCGGCGGGGCGCACTGAGCATGCCATTCTCCTTCCTCTTCGCACTGATGACGCTGCTAGCACCTGCTGCCGCGCCTGGCTCGTCCGGACTGTTCGGACTGTTCGGACCCTGGGCACGACAACTGAATCCGGGGCGGCGCCCCGGATCGGACTCCCACGGTGCCACATGAGCCCCAGGAATCACAATCCCCACGCGTCACTTTGATCACATTGTTCACATTCCTACCAGGTCTTAGGTAGCCCGGCTCACGCTGCTGCCCGGGAAACTCGCAGAAAACTCGCCGGCAAGTCCCCGGAACGCGCCGACGCGCAGGTGCGTCCAACGCTTGAAAGTCCTCAGTACAGCCGCCTCCGGCTTACGATGGCAGCGCACGGCACGAGCCACGACCAGCACGAGCCACGACCAGCACGAGCCACGACCAGCAACGACCCGGCACTTCCCCGATCGCCCCCTCACGAACGGACAACCGCCCGCATGACCCAGCCCGCACGGCGCCGATGGCCTCGAGTTCTCGCAGCGACCCTCTCGGGGGCGATCGTTGCCGTGACCCTCGCCGGGGTCGGCGTGAATGCGATGATGGGACGCCTGCAGGACAACATCACCGCGGTTGACGTCTCCGATCAGCTCGGTAACACCCCCGGCGGGACAGACGGCGCCATTGCCGTCGACGAGGCAGGCAACTACGAGCCGTTGACCGTCCTGCTCATGGGAAGCGACAGCCGCACCGGCAAGGACAACCGCGGCTACGGCAAGGCGTCGGAGTTCGGCGGCGCCCGTTCGGACACCACGATCCTGCTGCATGTGAGCGCCGACCGGAAGAGCGCCATCGCGGTGAGCATCCCCCGCGACACCCTCATCACCCTGCCCACGTGCAAGTCCGACGGCAAGAGCGTCGGCGGCTACGAGGGCAAGTTCAACGCGGCGTTCGATCTGGCCGGGCCAGGCTGCACCATCAAGGCCGTCGAGGAGATGAGCGGCCTCAACATCGACAACTTCATGATGGTCGACTTCGGCGGGTTCAAGCGCATCGTCGATGCGATCGGCGGCGTAGAGATCTGCCTCAAGGAGGACGTCAACGACGAGAAGAGCGGCCTGAAGCTGAGCAAGGGCAAGCACACCGTCGAGGGCGAGGAGGCTCTCGCCTTCGTCCGTGCCCGCAAGACACTCGGCGACGGCTCCGACACCTCGCGCATCCGCCGTCAGCAGGCCTTCATCTCCTCGCTCACTCGCAAGGTGCTCTCAAGCGGCACCCTCCTCAACCCCGCCACCCTCGTGAGCCTGCTCGATGCCGCCACCCAGTCCCTCACCGCCGACCCGCAGCTCGCGAACATCGACACCCTTCGCGAGCTGGCCCTCAGCATGAAGGACCTCCGGCCCAGCGACATCGCCTTCGTCACGGCGCCGTGGAAGCCAGCGGGCGACGGCGCCAACGTCCTCATCAACGCGAAGAAGGCCGCGCCCCTCTGGGAGGCCATCAAGCTCGACTCCACCTGGCCGCCGGCACAGGCCGATGATCAGCCGCTCCTCAAGACCGAGCCGTCGCAGATCTACGTCGACGTGCTCAACGGCACGGCAACGAAGGGCAAGGCGAAGAAGGTGGCCAAGGAGCTGCGGGAAGCCGGCTACCGGGTCGTCGAGGTCGGCAGCACGCCCGGCAAGGACGTCTTCGCCCAGACGGTGGTGCAGTACGACCCCAAGTGGGACGTGTCCGCCAAGACCCTGGTGTTCGCAGCAGGGGCACAGGGCGAGTCGATACCCAAGCATGGCCAGCGGATGACCCTCATCATCGGCGAGGACTTCACGTCGATCAAGGACGTGACGATCTCGAGCATCGCGTCCGACCAGACCGCTGACCTCAACACCGCTGACGAGACGTACTGCGCGGCGTAGCCGGACGGTCGCCCGCCGGGACTAGATGACCGGCGGCCGACCGGCACGGGTCATGGCCCACACCGTGCGCCAGCGCATCGCCCGGCGACCTCCCGGGTTCACCCGCATTCCCTCCCAGAGCCCGCCGAACCAGGCACCCAGGGCAGCGCGGTTGCGCATGCGCAGGAGCGTGAGCCCGATCCAGCTTCCGACATAGATCGGCTCGAGGACGAGGGGAAGGTTGCGGCGCGCCAGCCACACGCGATTGCGCGCGTTCAACCGGTAGTAGACATCGTGCCGGGCCGGATCGATCACCGGGTGGTTGACGGCGAGGTCGCCGGCGTACCACGCCACATACCCCTCGTCCCAGGTGCGCCACACGACCTCGATCCCCTCGTGCGCATAGAAGAACGGATCAGGCCAGCCCCCCACCGCGTCGAAGACATTGCGGCGCATGGCCACCGCGCCCTCCCACAGCGACGTGGCCGGCCCCGGCTCGGCAGGATCGCCGACCCGCAGTCGCGGCACCCAGCGTCCGGGGGCTGCAGCACCGGTCGGATCCACCACGCGGGGCTGAACGAGCCCGAGCCTGGGGTGGGCCTCGAACCGCTCGGCGACCGCGAGCAGGAACCCGGGATCGGGCAGGCTCGCGTCGTCATCGAGAAAGAAGAGCAGGTCGCCCTGGACGAGCGGCACCCCGGCATTGCGTCCAGCAGGGATGCCGACGTTCTCCGCTAGGCCCAGCGGCCGGACACCGACAGGCAAGCCCTCGGGCTGCCAGCCGTTGCCGACGACGACGATGTCGAGTTCGACTCCCTGCTGGGCCAGCAGCGACTCAATGCCGGCCCTGAGTTCCGCCGGCCGCTTGCCCATCGTCAGGACGACCACCCCGTATGCGCGACGCTCGGCGGGAACTGTCATCGAAGCCGGCTGGACGACAGGATCGACGCGAGGTGACCGACCACGGTCACCACCCCGAATACTAGAAGCCCTGCCACGAGCACCCGCGTGGCGACGAGGTCGCCGGCAGCTGCATCGACGATCGAGGCGACGAGGGCAAGGAGCGTGAGCTCGACCGAGTGGTAGGCGCGATGGAACGGGATGAACCGTGCGACCGAGCGGAGGCTGCGCAGACCACTGCTGCGGGGCGCGGCCACCTCGGCCTTCTCGGTGAGCCGGGGCATGTCGTTGTAGGCGCGTGAGACGTGCACCATGTCGTTGAGCGCCTTGTTGTACAGGACCAGGACGGCGAGAAGCGCGCCCATGAGCGGCCAGGGCGAGTCGAGCCATCCGGCATCAGGGAAGCCCGCCGCCCGCAGGCCCAGCGCGATCGGGATGAGGCCCTCGGCGGTGTAGTGGCCGACACGGTCCAAGAACACCCCGGCGGGCGACGATGTCTGCCGCCACCGCGCGACCTCACCGTCGGAGCAGTCCCAGAGCATCTGCATCTGCCCGAGCAGCGCGGCGAGGAACCCACCGGGCAGGCCCGGGATGAGGAGCGCAAAGGCCGCTGAGGCTCCGGTCGCGATCATGAGCCAGGTCACCTGGTTCGCCGTGATCGACGTGCGCAGCAGCAAGCGGGTCAGGTAGGGCGAGACGTCACGAAGGTAGACATCGGCCACCCAGTGCTCGGAATTGCGGCGGCCGGTGATCGCCGGCGGCTGGCACACTTCGCGAATCTGGGCCAGGGTCGGTCGTAGCGGACGTTCAGTGAGGCTCACGTCATTCCCTTCAGTCCCGATCCCCGGAGCTCGCCAGCCACTGAATGGATGCGATGAAGACGAGGAGCAGCGACCATACAACGATCCCGATGACGAGCAGCCCCCCGAGGACCGAGAGGCCACCGAGTGCCGCGAGCACGATGATGATCGTGCGGCCATCCCAGCCGAGCCCGGACCAGACGAGCCACCGCGGGGGCGATGCTCCTGCAATCGCCCGGTAGAGGGTGTCGTAGTGGTGGAAGGCGATGATCGCCATCCACCAGAAGCCAAGGACCATGAGCGCGGGGAAGGCCGAAAGGCACAGCAGGGCGACGACCCCGAGCTCGAGGAATCGAAGCGCCGCCGGCACCGCCCAGGCAGCCCTCGACGACCAGAATTGCTCCCACCCCGCCGCGGACATGCCACGCGAGAGCACCGACGCGACGGGTCCGGCATCCGACTGGCGCGCGAGGAGCAGCGCCGCATCGGCGGGGGCCTGGCCCGACCAGCTGAGGGTCCGCAGGATTCGTCCGGTCGTCACGTATGCGAATGCGACGAGCCCGAGCCCGAGCAGTAGGCCCAGAGCCCAGGCCGCACCGAGGAACGCCGCTGCCAGGCTGATGACGAGCCACCGCTCGCCGATCGGCATGTGAATCGCTCGCTTCGCCCACCGCACGCCGCTGCGCCTGTTGATGCGCGACGACATCTCCATCGCCCCCTGCACCGTCCAGCCGGAAGCGGTGACCGACGAGCCGTCGTCAGGGTCGGTGACGGGCCTGGGCTCGACACGCGCCTCCCGGCTGCGCTGCACCCTGGAGAAGTCGTAGTCCGTCATGTGACGGGTCGTCTGCAGGACGAGCATGATGATCGCGAGCGGCCAGATGTTCACGCCTGTGACTGCGGCCGCGCCGATCGCCAGGCCCGCGTAGGCGAGGTACTCCTTCACCCGATCGGTTGAGGCATCGAGCCAGGCGCCGAGCGCCGAGAACCGCCTCGTGGCCCGGGCGACCTCGCCATCGACGCAGTCGATGACCAGGCTCAGCTGGAGGAGCACCGCCCCGAGCACGAGCGCCCAGCGCGAGCCGGCGGCAAAGGCGCCCGCGGCCCCGACGCCGACCGCGAACGACACGAGGGTCACCGCATTCGGGCTCATGTTCAGGCGCAGCGCCAGCCTCGTCAGCGGCTTCGATACCCGCCGCACGACGAAGGTCGAGTAGAAGCCGTCGTCCATGCGATTCGCCTGCAGTTGCGCGATGCGCGCATCGGAGACCGCAGCCACCTCCTGCGCAGCCGCCACCGGATCGGCCGGGCTGCGAAACCACGGCACGTCAACGAGCTCGATCGCCTTGCACGGCGTTCCGGATCGGACGATGGCGACGGCGATGAGCTGGGTAACATCATGCTCACTACTACCGATCTCACCTGACTCGAATGCGCATGACTCGAATGCATCGGCCGTCGCATTGATGGCCGCGCCCACCGCCTTCGCATCCCGTGCAGCGATGACGAGGGCGCCGACGAACACGTGGTCGGGCGCGGTCACCCGATGGAATGGCGAGCCGACCGAGTTCACCAGGTGGTGGCGGACCCGGGTGTCCCCTTGCGTCGATGGCCGGACGAGCATGGCCGTGCCGGCGAAGGGGTCTGCCGTGATCTGGGCGAGAGCGGCATCGGCGATGACGAGGTCTGGTGCGACCACAGCCGTCGGGCCGGTGGCCAAGGACAATGCGCTGGCAACGAGCCGAAGGCCCTGCGCAACCTCGGCGCCCGATGGCCGCAGGACCTCGATCACGAGCCCTTCTTCGACCGTCGCTTCATTTTGG
The DNA here is from genome assembly GCA_009699015.1 of Actinomycetota bacterium. Lineage (GTDB taxonomy): Bacteria > Actinomycetota > Actinomycetes > S36-B12 > S36-B12 > WLND01. The sequence goes on from WLOY01000006.1 coordinate 27,193, forward strand.
CACCGGCGTCGGTGCGCAGCTTCTTCGCCAGCGCCCTCGTGAGATCGCGTCGGCTCGGCTCCTCCTTGGTGAGCAGGACGAGGGTCGCGAGCGCATCGACCGCGGCGTCCATCGGAACCGACTCCAGTGCCGAGTCCGGCGCCTTCGGCGGCGACGACACCCTGGCTGCCAGCGCGTCAAGGTCGCCGATCACCTTCACGCCGGAATCGCGAATGGCGGCCGCCATTACGGCGCCCCGCTCCGCAGCGGCGTCCAGGGCCCAGTCGGGGGTGTGAAGGCGTGGCTCATCGGGTGCCGGCTCACGCCGCTCGACGATGCTCTTCGCGACACCGACGCGAACGAGGCGCTGGTACTGGCCCCAGTTCAGCGAGGCCTTCACCTCCTTGTTCAGCCGGCGAACCAACTCGGACTCCGCAGCGGTCATCGAGCGATTCGAGGTGAGGTCCATGCGCGAGGTGAGGATCTCCTCGGGGATATCGAGCAGCTGGGCGAAGGTTCGGAACATCGCACTGCGGTCGACGTCCTCGAGCACGATCACCGTCACCCGGTCGCTGCCGACGACATCGGCCCACCGCTGAGCGAGGACATGGTGGTTGTTGCGCCGCCAGAAGCTCGGCGAGACAGTTCGCCTGCTCTCCGCGGCGAAGGTGTTCTCCAGCCAGGTCTCGTACGGTGCCGCGACGCCGTACTTCAGGTACTGCTGCCACGAGGACGGGAGTAACTTTCCGAGGTTCCGAAGGGTGATGATGACCTCGATGCGGTCTCGTCCAATGGCGTCAGCCGCCTCGACTGCCCGATCGTTGTCGACCTCGCAGAAGTGCTCGCTGCTGATGATCACCCGTCCGGGCGCTGCGCTCGCCTGCCGAGCGAGCTTGTCGAACACCGAGCGGCTGCTCACCTCGCCGCCACGGTCCTTCCAGCCCCACGACCGCTCCATGAGGCCCAGTGCTGCGCCGTGGTGGGCCGCCTTCTTCCCCGGGTAGAGGACGCCTTGCTGGACGAGCTCTGGCCGGGCATCGGCGAGGGCCGCCTGCAAGGCTGTCGTGCCGGTCTTATGGACTCCGACGTGCAGGGCAATCGACGAGGGGGGGAGGGCCGGCGTGGGCGGCAGGAGGCCGTCAGTCGAGCCAGAGATCATGAGGTCAGTCTAGTTGTCGTCGCGATCGTCGGGCTGCTCCGTCGGGTCGGTGCGCCTCGCCGGACGGATGAAGCCCAAGCCCTCCTCCACGCTCGTATCAGCAATGATTCGACCACCCCGCAGGACGAGTGCCCGGTCGCAGAAGCGTTCGAGGACCTCACGCTCATCGCTGGCGACAAGGAAGGTGACGCCGGATGCGCGAATGCCCTCGACATGCGACCAGCACCGCTCCATGAACTCCCCGTGCCCGATGACGAGCGACTTCTCGATCGCGAAGATCCTCGCCCCGGTCGCCATCGAGACGGTCCAGACAAGGCGCTGTCGCATGTTGCGCGGCGCCCCGCGCAGGTAGGAGTCGAGCCACTTGCCGGCCTGCGCCATGTCGACGATCCAGTCGAGGCGCCCCGTCGTCTCCTCCGGTGTCATCCCGAGCAGGCCCGCGGTGAGGTAGATGTTCTGCCGGGTCGTGTAGCTCGGCGTGAGGCATCGCGAGTCGTCGAGGATCGGCACCACTCGATCCTGCCGGTGGACCCGGCCGGAATCGGGCACGAGCGTGCCCGCGGCGAGACGCAGGAACTCCTCTCGTCCGGACTTGACGCCGCCGAGGATCGCCACGGACTCCCCCGGCAGGATCGACACGCTCACGTCGGTGAACACCGGTACCTGCTGGCGGCTCGACTCCCCGGCCAGCCGCCGAATCCGGTGCCTCGTCCCCTGCCCGCCGCGCCTCTTGCTGCGGGGCATCGACAGCGATACGCGGTCGAACTCGACCGCGTATGGCAGTTCCGGTTCGATCCGGATGCGCGCCATTGCTCAGGCCTCCTTGAGGATGCGCGGCTCGAGCCGGCGGAAGGTGATGATGCCGACGATGGTGAACACTGCGATCACGGCCAGCCCGATGGCGAAATGCACGGCCCCTTCGGACTCGGTCGGCCAAAAGCCAATGCGATACAGGCCCAGGATGCTCACGAGCGGGTTGAAGACGGCAATGTCGCGCGCCCCCGCCGGGATGTTCGCTATCGCGTACAGAACGGGCGTGAGGTAGAACATGGCGCGCATGACGATGCGGACGATGCGCGCGAAATCGGGAACGAGCGCCGATACCGAGGCGACGAAGAGCCCCACCCCGTACATGAGGATCACCTGCACGAGGATCGCCACCGGGAACAGCAGGATGAGCGGGCCCGGGAACGTCCACGTGATCACCATGGCAATGAGGATGATCGGCAGCGACAGCGCGAAATCGGCCATCGAGACGAGCACCACGCGAACCACGGAGATCTCTGTCGGCAGCAGGCTGATCGTGAGCGGCGAGATATTCCCCCGGAACACCCGGGTCGATGCGGAGATGCCCTTCGTGAACCACCACCAGGGGAGGATCGCGACCGAGAGGAAGAGGAAATACGGCTGCTCGCCGAGCTTTCGGCCGCCGAGCAGGACGCTGAAGACGAACCACAGCACGGTCGTCATGCCCAGTGGTTCCAGGATCGACCAGAGGTATCCGAGCCGGAAGTTTCGGTACTTGCGCTGCAGATCGCGCGAGACAAGCATGCGCAGCACCTGACGGTTCTTCCAGACGTTGCCCACGCCGGTACGATAGGCCCTCGCCCAGACCGCACTGCGGAGGAGCGCACATGCTGATGTCTGGCATGGCGCGTAGATGTCTGGCACGGCGCATTTCGAGGACGGGACCAGCACTGTGAAGTACCCACGACGATGACCCAGCAATCGCGCATGCGCACCTTCTCCAAGCGCGTCGCGCGCAGCCTCGCGAGGCGCATGCGTGAGTTCGCAGAGGTGGCGCCCGAGGGCTTCGACCTCAATGACATCCCGAGCTCCGAGGTCGCGCTGTATTTTGCCGATGGCGTCCCGAAGCTCTACCAGCTGACCCAGTGGCTGCCAGTATTCGAGGCGAGCAGCGAGATCACCACCATCGTCGTCGTCCGACAGATCGACACGTTCAATGCCCTCCGCGGCGCAACATCCCTGCGAGTGCTCCTCGTCCCGCGCTACGAGGACCTCATGGCCCTCTACGACCGCGCCGACTTCCGCGCAGTCATCTACGTGAACAACGGCTGGACGAACTTCCAGTCGCTCTCCTTCCAGCAGGCCGTGCACATCCACGTGAACCACGGTGAGAGCGACAAGATCTGCATGGTGAGCAACCAGGCCAAGGCCTACGACAAGGTGTTCGTCGCAGGCGAGGCCGCCGTCCGCCGTCACTCCGCAGCCATCGCCTGGTTCGACACCTCCCACCTCGTCCGGGTGGGGCGGCCGCAACTCGATCTCCTGGTGCCTTCACCGCTCGGTGAGTTCGCCGGGCCGACGATCACCTACGCGCCCACGTGGGAGGGCGAGGACGATGCGAACAACTACACGTCCATCGACCTCTACGGCCCCCGCATCATCGAGGCAGCCCTCGCGCAGCCGGGCGCCCGCGTCATCTACAAGCCGCATCCGAGGGTCGTGTCATCGACCGATCCGGGGGTGAAGGCGGGCCATCAGCAGGTCATGTCAGCGCTCGCGCGAGCCGCTCAGGCCGAGCCCGCGCGAGGGCACGCGGCACTGCCAGATGCCGACATCCTCGGGGTCCTGCAGTCGACCGACCTGCTCATCGCCGATGTCTCGAGCGTCACGCTCGACCACCTGTACCTGCGGCCGGCGGCACCCATCGTGCTGTGCGACCGCCGCTCGAGCCGGGAGCAGCTCGTGGCTGACGCCCCGATCGCGGCCGTCGTCCCCGTCATCGACAGCTCCTCAATCGGCTCCCTGACAACGACGCTCACCGCCCTCCTCGAGTCCGACCCGGATCACGAGGCCCGAACCGGCCTGCGAAACCATTACTTCGACACCCTCGAGCCCGGCCGCAGCACCGAACGGTTCTGGAGCGAGCTTCGACAGGCCATCAACCAGCACGACTCTGCGCTCGGCGAACTCAGCCGGCTGCGGGTCGTCACGACAGGAGACCACTCATGAGCATGCAGGCAGTGATCCTCGCGGCGGGCATGGGCACCAGGCTCGGCCGGCCGTGGCCCAAGCCCCTGACCCCGCTGGCCGACGGCCGCACGATCATGGGCCAGCAGATGGACAACCTCCAGCGGGTGTTCGGGGCGGAGCTTCGGGTCATGACCGTCGTCGGCTTCAAGCTCGAGATGATCCTCGAGGCATTCCCCGATGTCGCCTACGTGTACAACGAGTCCTACGACCAGACCAACACGAACCGCAGCCTGCTCAAGGCCCTGCGGATCGCCCCCGACGGCGGCGTGCTGTGGATGAACGGCGACGTCGTCTTCGATCACCGGGTCCTCGAGCGCGCTCGGCCCCTCATGGATGCCGACACCTCCTTCATTTGCGTCAACACCTCGGTCGTCGGCGAGGAGGAGGTCAAGTACACCGTCGATGCTGGAGGTCGCGTGGCGCTGCTCTCCAAGCAGGTTGAGGGCGCGCTCGGCGAGGCCGTCGGCATCAACTTCATCGCGGCCCGCGACCGAGCAGACCTCATCCGAGGCCTGGAATCCTGCGCTGACGGCGACTACTTCGAGCGCGGCCTGGAGATCGCCATCGAGCGCGAGGGCACCTCGGTCGTTCCATTGGACATCACCGACCTGTTCGCGGTCGAAGTCGACTTCGAGGAAGACCTCACAAGGGCCAACGCCCACCTCTGAACTCACCGGAGGACGTCGACGAACAGGGCTTCCCAGCGATCGATGACCGTCGCCGATTGCAGGCCCTCGACCGACTCTCGCGCCGCAAGCCCCAGCCTCTTGCGTAGGTCCGGCGACTCCATGAGCCTTGCGAGTTGCTCAGCGAGGTGGGCGGCGTCACCGCGGCGGGCGATGAGTCCGGTGCGACCATCGTCCACCAGAGCGCGTACGCCAGACGAGCAGTCGCTCGCAACGCAGGCGACACCGCACGCCATCGCCTCCGCGAGCGCGAGGGGGAACCCCTCGGTGAGCGATGGCAGCGCAAGGATTCCCGTTCCCATGAGCACGCCCATCGGGTCCGTCGTTGACGGCCGGAACGTGACGCGCGGGAGCCCGGCACCGAGCCCGCCCCGAAGTTCCTGCTCGAGGGGGCCCGACCCGACCATGTCGAGTCGCCACTGCGGATGGTCCGGTGCCAGCAGGCGCCACGCTTCGAGGAGGAAGCGGGGTCCCTTCTCGGCGGAGAAGCGCCCGAGGTAGGTCACCACGGGATCATTCGAGTCGGACGCCTCCACCGGCCAGTACGCAAGAGGGTTGGGCATCGTCACGACATTGTTGAAGCCCTCCGCGCGGAATGACGACGCATCCTCGTCGCACAGCAGGGCGAACGCGTCGACGTCGCGGTACACCGCCTTCGCCCGCGTGAGATCGCGCCCGGCACGGGCCGCCTCGAAGGAGGAGTGGTACTGGCCGATGACCGGCCAGCCATCGAGCCGGCAACGGGCAAGGTGCTCCATCGCCCACAGTTGCGCGGTGATGACAATCCCGGGCGGTCCGTCGTCGAGGAGCCGCTGCAACCGAACGGTCGCAACCCCCTCATGCGCCAAGCGTTCCGACGCATCCTTCGGGTAGGGATCGTCGAGCAGCGTGACGGTGCGGTACGTGGGCCCGGATTCGTACGAGTGGCGCGCCTCATGCGGCACCACGCCGATGATCACGACATCGTGGCCGCGCGACCCCAGACCCTGCGCGAGCAGGTGCACGACACGCTGGGCGCCTCCAAGCTCTTGGACATTGTTCGCCATGATGAGAATGCGCATGTCAGGCTCCGCCGAGCATCTCGTCCACGAACGCATCGGCGCTCGCTATCGGGGTCACCCGCTCCGCGAACCTTCGCGACCGGCCGAGGTACGGCTCGGCCACCCGAAGGCCCCGGCCCAGCAGCGCAGTCAACTCCGCGTCCAACTCCGCCATCGATCGCGTGACCGGGCCCGGGCCCGCCTCAATGAGATCAACCACCGTCCCTCTTGTCCGCGTGACAAACCTGTCGAAGTCGGGAGAAAAGACGACAACCGGACGCCCTGCCGACGCGAAATCCGTCATGACCGGTGAGAAGTCGGTGACGAGCACCTCGGACGCCGCGTAGGCGATCTCGCGGGCGGCGCTCGCCGAGACATCGCGCACCGAGGATCGCAGGACCGACGGAATGTCGACGGCACCACCGCTCCCCGAGGCGATCAGGAGGTGCACGCGATCGCCAAGCCTCTCGACGAAGGCGGGGAGGTCGATAAGGCACTCGTCGCCAAGGGGCGCGTACAGGACATTCACCCGAGACGATGGCAGGTCGAGTTGTCGACGGGCCGCTTCGGGATTCATCGCCCCGGCACTGTCCCAGCGACGTGGCAGCGAACTACCACCCCGGCGCCGGGCAGGCGGAGTGATATCCCAGTCAGGATCCTCAGATCCCGTCCGGACGACGGGCACCGCCTCGGCCGTGGCAAGGGAGCGCGCGTGGGCTGGTCTTCGCATCGTGACCGGCAACGCTGTGTCGAGCACCCACCAGCGGGCACGCGCCAGACGCCACGAGCGGCGCACCGACGCCGACGTCTCGCCCGCATCTGCGCGAACGGCCTCCCATGCCTGCCCCACATCGGGTCGCCGCCGCAGCAATGCCGCGCTGACGGCATGCGCCTGACCGGAGAATTCACCCGGTTGCCCGCCACCACCAATGAAGACGACGAGCGGTGCGGTCGGGAGTCGCTCGCCAACCCGCCGAGCCACGGCACGACACACTCGGGAGATGGGTGCAGCGAGCCCGGACTGCCAGCGGCTGAGCCGGCCCAGCATTCTCGCGGTCCTCGAATAGCGACCCGCGCGCCAACGAAGCACCCCGTGCTCCCCCGGGTACGTCTGCAGGTCGATTGCTGCGCTCGGCCCCGAGAGCACACATGAGGGGGCCGCCCAATCGTGGATGCGCACCGGCATCACATTGGCGACACCGTCGATGACGATGCGGATCGCGAGGAAACCGCGGTCCCCTGGCCGCAATCCGGCATCGGGGACCGCCGACCACCCGCCGTTGCCGCGCCACCGCCACTCGCAGGTTTCAGCGCTGAGGTCACCGTGAGACCCCCGATCTGAGCCAGACATGGTGAGCGGCATCGACGCCATGACTCGCGTCGCGAGCATGAGCACGAACTCAACGGATGTCGCGCGTCCGAGATCGCCGAATGCGTCGACCGTGTTCCCCTCCACTGACCATGTGCCGCCAGCAGCAGCGAGCGATGTCAGACGATGGCACCACCGGCGTTGCGAGATGGTGGCGCGGTCCAGGCCGAGCGCGCTCACGTCGAGCCACCACTCGGGCCCAAGGCCCTGGAACGACGGACCGGCGGCAAGGTGCGCGCAGCCCCAGAGAACCCCCGAGCCGTCCGCGATCACCAAGGGCGCATCCACGACGGATGACCAGCGGATGAACCGCATCGCACGCCTCACCCCGTCCAGATCACCGACGAGAAGATGGTAGGTCGCTACCCGAAGTGCCGGCCGCTGGCACTGCGCTTCGGCAAGGTCGAGCGCCGCCACATATGGGGCCAGTTCGGCCGCGACGGCCATGGCGTCAGCATCGTCCAACTCCAGGAGCGTCGACAGGTACAGGTACAGGTCATGCGACAGAAACTTGCGGGTCTTCGTGCGAGCCAGTTCGGTCAGACCTCGGGCAGCGAGGTACTCATCGATCAGCCGGTTCACCTCGATGCGGCCGCGGACGTTTCGGACCTCATGCCGCCGCTGCGTGATGGATAGATCGCTGCCGAGACGATCGACATACCAGCGGTACACCGTCTCAGGAATCACGCAGATTCGCCGAGCCTCGACGAACGCCTTCAGCGTGAACAACTGGTCCTCGTACAAGACGCCCTCGGGGAATTCGATGCCCCTCCCGTTGAGCCATTCACGGCGGTAGATCTTGTTCACGCTCACAGTGTCGGCGATGAGGTCGGGCCGTTCGTCGATGCTCTCGAGGACTCCGGGCTCGTGCAGGTCAGCGCGCCACCGCTTCGTTGCGCCAGACTTGACCTCCACCCGCTCGACGACGCCGCATCCGAGATCCGCATCAGAGCCCTCAACCGCGAGGAGCAGGTTCTTCGCGGCATGTCGCTCGTACTCGTCATCGGAGTCGCAGAACATCACCCAGGTGCCGCTGGCCTCGCGGATACCCCTGTTGCGAGGGCCACTGCAGCCGCCGGAGTTCACATCGAGACGGACGTAGCGGATCCGCGGATCGCTCGACATCGCGGACTGGACGACGCCGGCGGTGCCGTCGCTCGAAGCGTCATCGACAACGATGATCTCGAGGTTGCGCAGGGTCTGGCTGCTCAGCGATGCCAGTGCCCTCGGCAGCCGGGCGGCATCGTTGAACGTGATGAGCACGATACTGACGTCAGGAAACCCGCTCACTCCACTCATCCCCGCCTCGCGTGCTCGGCCCGTTCGATGAGCTCCCGTGCCCGCGCATCGAAACTATGTTCCCGCGCAATCGTTACTGCGAGCTGAACCCTCGCTGAACGGTCAGCTAACTCACTCGCAGGGGCACCGCAAAGGATCGACCGCAGTTCCTCGGCACTTGCGTAGGTCCGGACCACATCGCCGAAGACCTCGCCGAGGCCCGCGGCGGGATCGCTCACGATCCTCGTGCCGGTCGCCGCGGCATCGAAGAGCCGGTTCGACAGGAAGCCCTCGGCCGCCATATCCGGCCAGTGGTCGTTGAGCACGATGCCAGCGCTCGCATATGCGGCGGGCAGTTGAGCATTCGGGAGGAAGTCGCCCCGGATTCGATCAGCGGGCAGGTAGGCATCCCAGCCGACCCCATAGATCGCGAGTTCGGCACCGCACGCGATCGCATCGCGCACGATGGGCCGGTACTCGCCCCTTGTCGATCCGACGAAGAGGATCGGCTCCCCCGAATCAGGCGGGCCTGCTGCCGGCGAGAACCGCTCGGGGTTCGTGGCCTGGAGCAGCGGGATCGCCCGCATTTCGCCGGCCCTTGTCCAATGGTTGCTCGCGGCGAAGACAAGGTCGTAGGCCGCGGCCTCATCGGCGTCGACGAGTTCGGGATGCGAGATCACCCAGAGCATCCAGGTGGCCGGCCCCGGCCGCGGCGTCACCTTGCGCAGGCCCCGCAGGACGAGGACGACGTCGTCGTCGTCACGCGCCTGCGATTCGGCGCCGCCGCGGGCGACGACCTTTGCCTGCTGCCCCTGCGACCTGAGGGCGCGCACGAGATCACGGGCGAACCAGGTATCGCCCCACTGCTCGCCTGCCTCACCGGCGGGGGCCGCGGTCACCACAGACCATCGGAGCCCGCGCCTGCGGCGGGGCAGGCCCGGCACGCGTGGGATCGGCGGCAGTCTCATGCCGGCCGCTCGCTCACGAGCCCGCACCTCCGCGCAGGACACCAGAACCCCAGGCCCCGTGCATCGTCGCGTAGACCAACGGGAGGTATCGGGCCGACCTCCACGGCAGGAGCGGCGCCGCGCGCATCGACTGGGCGCTCGCCGCGAGGTTCGCCAGCAGGTAGCAGGCTGGCGCGGCGAAGCCGAGGAGGGCGAGCCATCCGATCCCGGTAACGAGGCCTGCAACCCCGAGCACGAGACCGATCGCGATGCCGAGCACGGCAACGGGCGCCGCGAGGTAGCGCAGCGACAGGGTGTCCGGATGGCGGCGGGCGACCTCCCTGCGCCATCGGCCGTAGTCGTGGTACTGACGGGCGAGGGACGACAGGGTCGGCCGGGGCCGGTAGGTGACCTGCATGCGCGGGGTGAACCACACAAGGCCGCCGGTCTGCCGGATGCGCAGGTTCATCTCCCAGTCCTGCGCGCGTTCCATGCTCTCGTCATAGCCGCCGACGCGATCGAGCGCCGCGCGACGGAAGCAGCCCAGGTAGACGGTGAGGGCGGCACCCGGCTCACCGCCTACGTGGAAGGAGGCGCCGCCGACGCCGAACTTCGAGGTCATCGCCCTGGCCACCGCGCATTCGATGTCGGTCGTGCCCTCCGCCGCCATGATGCCGCCCACATTGTCGGCTCCGGTCTCCACGAGCACCTCGACGCCGGTGCTCACGTAGTCGGCCGGGATCATGGCATGGCCGTCGACTCGGACGATGATGTCGCCTGTCGACCTGCCGATCGCGGCGTTGAGCCCGGATGGCGTCTTGCCCGTCGGGTTGTCGACGACGTGGACGTTCGGGTGCTCGCCCGCGATCACGTCGGCAATCGCGCGCGTGCGGTCCTTCGACGGCCCGATAGCGATGACGACCTCAAGCTCCCCCGCGTAGTCCTGCGCGAGGATCCCATCGACCGCGTGGCGCAGGTGCCGCTCCTCATTGATGACGGGCATGATCACCGACACCCGTGCAGGCTCGACGCTCATGCCGATGCCGTCCCGAAGGCCTCGTGTGCGATGAGCCCCGGCCACTGCCGGACGTTCTCGGTGAGGAAGTGCTCGTCGCGCACGATGGCGGTGTGCGCATCGCCGTGGCGGACGTAGACGTAGCCGAGGCCGTGCGACCGGTAGACGAGGCCGCCGATCCGCTTCACCTGCTCGATGAGCGCGCGATCGATCGACTTCGGCACCGGACGCCAGCCGCCGGCCTCCAGCAGGTCGGCCTTGGAGATGAGCATGGTTCCGCCCGCCACGAAGGTCGCGTACGACTCGGCCGGATAGGCGGGGCGGAAGGCAGTGACGTCATCAGCCTCGACGTGGATCCAGTCGAGCGCCTTGCCGACGAGCTGTGCGCCCGAGTACATGCGGGCGAGCACGAGATCCCACACATGCTCCGGCGCATAGTGATCGTCGTCGTCGACCTTCGTGATGAGCAGACCGTCCGCGCGGTCGCAGGCCGCCTGCATCGCCCGCCCGAATGGCACGTCACGATCGATTCGATGGACGACGACCTCGCGGCGACCGGCCGATACTGGAGATGACCCGAGACCAGACCCGGGACCCGACCCGAGACCTGCGCGCTCGATGAGCCCGGCCACCTCGCGATCGTCCAGGTCGACCCCGTGCAGGCCGATGACCACCTGCAGGGACGGATAGTCCAGCCGGGCGATCTGCGCGAGGGCGTGCGCGAGGAAGCGGTCGCGGTGCGTGACGAGCACTACCGAGACGGTCGGCCAGGCATCGAGCGCCGCTGCCGGGGAGTGGGTGCGCAGGGCGTCTCGGCGAACTCGCACCGAGGCCAACTGCCAGCCGAGGTCATCGCCCTTCTCCGGGAGTTCCCCGGCGGCTGCGTCCGACACGACGACAACCCCCGCAGCCTCGAGCTGAGCCCGCCAGCGCACGGGCAGGATGCCGCCTGCCCGAACGGCACTGACCGACCTGAGCCGATGGACATCAGCGGGCAAAAGGTCGCCTCTCGCGCGGACCTCGCCTCCGGGGGTGTCGATGACGAGGACGTCGCGGTCGATGGAAGCGGCGGCGACGTAGCCGGATGCAACCGACCTCCGGCCGACCGGGCGGTGCACGGCGGGGTCGACGCCGATGTCGAAGACTGCCCCGTCCATCTCCCAGCCGCGCTCGGAGATGACGAGGGTCCGGGCGCGGGTCGAAGGCTGGGATTGGTCCGCGGGATCCGGTTCCGGCGCTGCCGGTCCGACAAGGGTGTCGGTCCGCCTCAGATGGCGGCTCGCCTTCTCATCGGGCGACAGGACATCGGTGATCGCGGACGCGAGCGCGGCCGCCGACGCCGGCAGTCCGGGGCAGATCGTCATGAGCGGCCCCGCATCAAGCTGCGTCGGTCGAAGCATCCGCATGACCGCGGCCACGAGGATCGCGGGATCAACCGGCTCGATGACGGAGAGGCTGACAGCAGCGCCGCTCCCGCGCGGGCGAAGCGAGCAGGCGCTGAGGCCCGCAATTCCAGGGGATCCGACCCAACCCTTAGGCGGACGCCAGGTACCGACCCGCACGCGGACGCCGCGCACCCGGGCTCCCCCGACGAGGCCGATCGCGACGGGGGCCAATGACGAGACCCCGGGCACGGACAGGTGCAGCACCCCGCCCCTGCTGCGCAACCTGTCGAACCGAGGCAATCCCACCCCGTCAGCGTAGAGGTCCAACCCGCGGTGATCGCGGACCCGACCCAGAGTCGGCGATAGCCTTCCCCCATGACCTTGCGACTGTCCGTCATCGGGACTGGCTACCTCGGAGCGACTCATGCCGCGTGCATGGCCGAGCTCGGCTACGAGGTCATCGGCGTCGACATCGACCCGGCGAAGGTCGCGATTCTCCAGACCGGCACCGTGCCGTTCTACGAGCCCGGCCTCGGCGAGGTGCTCGCCCGCAATATCGCGGCGGGCCGGCTGCGATTCACGACCTCGCTCGAGGAGGCGGCCGCATTCGCGTCCATCCACTTCATCTGCGTCGGCACCCCGCAGTCCGCCGGTTCGCAGCGGGCCGACATGTCGCAGGTCTTCGGGTCGATCGACGGACTCGCTCCACATCTCCAGCCCGGTGCGCTCGTCGTCGGCAAGTCAACCGTGCCGGTCGGCACAGCAGCGATGATCGAGGAGCAGCTCAAGGCCATTGCCGCGCCGGGCGTCGAAGTGGCCTGGAATCCGGAGTTCCTCCGCGAGGGCTTCGCCGTCGAGGACACCCTTCATCCGGATCGGCTCGTCGTCGGGGCCAATAGCCAGCGCGCCGAGGACCTGCTCCGCGAGGTCTATGCCCCGATGATCGCCGAGGGAATCCCCTTCCTTGTCACCGACTTCCCGACCGCCGAGCTCGTGAAGGTCTCGGCGAACTCGTTCCTCGCGACGAAGATCTCGTTCATCAATGCCATGGCCGAGGTCTGCGAGGCGGCTGGCGCCGACGTCACGAAGCTCGCCGAGGCAATCGGCTACGACACCCGGATCGGCAGCCGGTTCCTCGCTGCCGGCCTCGGGTTCGGCGGCGGGTGCCTACCGAAGGACATCCGGGCGTTCATGGCCCGCGCGGGCGAGCTCGGCGCTGACGAGGCGCTCATGTTCCTGCGGGAGGTCGACCAGATCAACCTGCGCCGCCGCTCCCACACGGTCGACCTCGCGCGCAAGACCCTCGGCGGCTCGTTCACGGGTATGAACGTCACGGTCCTCGGCGCCGCGTTCAAGCCGAACAGCGACGATGTCCGCGATTCCCCGGCGCTCGACGTGGCGGTCGCGATGAACAACGCCGGCGCCGCGGTCGTCGTCCACGATCCGAAGGGCCTCGCGAACGCGGCCCGCGTCTACCCAACGCTCCGCTACGAGGACGACGTCATGGCGGCCCTCGTCGGCGCCGACCTCGTCGTCCACGCGACCGAGTGGATGCTCTACCGCGAACTCGACCCGGCCGCCGTTGGCGCAGTCGTGCGTCAACGTCATGTCATCGACGCCCGCAACACCCTCGACCCGGCCCTTTGGCGGGCCGCCGGCTGGACCTACCGCGCGCTCGGCAGGCCGAACGCATGACCTCGCTCTACGGGGATGCCCACGACATCACCCGCGTCCTCGACGATGCGTCGCTGTGGTTCGTCGTGGGGCTGGGCAACAATCCCGAAAGGGTCGCGTTCGAGGTGGCCGCGGCGCTGCAGGGGCGCGGGAAGAGAATCGTCCCGATCTATCCCCGGGCGGAGGTGGTGCACGGGGAGCAGGGCTACGCCACCATCGCCGAGGCTGTCGCCGTCGTCGGCGTGCCTGACGTCGTCGATGTGTTCGTTCGGTCCGATCGTGCCGGCGAGTTCGCGGACGAGGCGATCGCGGCGGGGGCGGGTGCCGTGTGGTTCCAGCTCGGCGTGGTCGATGAGGCGGCGGCCCAGCGGGTCGTCGATGCCGGGGTCACGATGATCATGGACACCTGCCCCCTCATCGAGTGGCGCCGCAGAAACAACTAACGCCCCCCCCGTCATTTCGTCCGGAATCCGGCTCAAACGACGAAGAAAATGGTCATTTGGCTGTGAAAATGGTCATTCTGTCCGGCCCTCGCGGCCTACGTGAGATTCGCGGACTTCGCCTTCGCCTGACGGTTCAACTCCGCCTGGAACTCAACCATCGCGTCGAGCAGGTCGGGATTCGCCACGGAAAGGATCCGCACCGCGAGCAGCCCCGCATTGCGCGCATTGCCGATCGCCACGGTGGCCACCGGCACGCCAGCCGGCATCTGCACGATCGACAGCAGCGAGTCCATGCCATCGAGCGAGCCGACCGCGACCGGCACGCCGATCACCGGCAGGGGCGTGAGTGCCGCGATCATGCCCGGCAGATGAGCCGCGCCACCGGCTCCAGCGATGATCACCTTCAGCCCTCGCTTGACCGCGGTCGATGCGTAGTCCACCATCTCGCGCGGCATTCGGTGCGCCGAGACCACGCCGACCTCATGCGGGATGCCGAACTCGTCGAGCGCCGTCGCGGCCGCCTTCATCACCGGCCAGTCGGAGTCGCTGCCCATGCAGATCCCGACCACTGGACGCTCACTCATCGCACACCCCTTCGGTCCTGCTACTCATCAATGCTGCCGGTGAAGTAATCCGCTGCGTGACGGCCCCGCGCGAGTAGGTCGTCCAGGTCGTCACCGAGAAGCGTCACATGTCCGACCTTGCGACCGGGTCGCACTTCCTTGCCGTAGAGGTGGACCTTCAGCTCCGGGTCGCGCGCGAGGACGTGCCGGTAGGCGGAGTAGAGGTCGTCGACATCACCACCGAGGATGTTCACCATGACCGCGCGGGGCGCGCGCGCACGAGGGTCTCCGAGAGGAAGATCGAGGACGGCTCTCAGGTGATTCTCGAACTGGCTCGTGACGGCACCTTCGATGGTCCAGTGGCCGGAGTTGTGCGGGCGCATGGCGAGTTCATTGACGTAGAGGGCATCGCCAGTGTCGAAGAGTTCGACGGCGAGCATTCCCACGACGCCAAGGTCGCCCGCGATTCGCAGGGCCATCTCCTGGGCACGAAGGGCCTGCTCCTCGCTCAGGTCCGGAGCCGGGGCGATGACCTCCGCGCAGACACCGTTGATCTGCCTCGTCTGGACAACTGGGTAGGCGACGGCCTGGCCCTGCGGCGAACGCGCCACCTGCGCCGACAGCTCCCGCACGAACGCAATGTGCTCCTCGACCAGCCACTCGGTCGCGTGTCCTTCACCGGTTGCCAGCGCGCGCGCCGCATCGGCCTCGTCCGACACGACCCACACGCCCTTGCCGTCGTAGCCGCCGCGAGTGGCTTTCAGGACAACAGGCCAGCCGTGCTGCTCACCGAATACGACGACCTCCTCGACCCGCGAGCAGGTGGCCCATGCGGGGCAGGGCACCCCGAGTCCGGTGAGGGCCGTCCTCATGTGCGCCTTGTCCTGGGCATGGAAGAGGGCGGACGGGCCTGGGCGGACGGCGATGCCCCGCTCGATGAGGCGCTCGAGGATCTCGGCTGGCACGTGCTCATGATCGAAGGTGACGACGTCGCAGCCGGCGGCGAACTCGAGCACGGCATCAGGATCAAGATGGGAGCCGATGCGGGTGTCCCGAACGACCTGGGCGGCGGGATCGTCTGTGCGCTCGGCGAGGACGCGGAAGCCGATGCCGAGTGCAGTGGCCGCCTCCGCCGTCATGCGGGAGAGTTGTCCGCCGCCGATCATGCCGACAACCGGCGGCTCATCCTTCGGCACTGTCGAAGCGTACTGTCCCGCCGTCCCGACAGGAGATGCGCCGGTTCGGTGGGTAGGCTCCCATGGTGTCCATCGCAGCGACGAACCCGCTATCGCGCGCCATCGAGTCGCTGCGCGCGAAGTTCGGGGCGCTCGTCCGAGAGTTTGCGAAGTTCGGGATCGTCGGGCTCGTTGCCCTCGTCGTCGACATCGGCACCTTCAATCTGCTGCGCTTCTCAGGCGGCGAGGGTCCGTTCTATGACCGGCCAATCTCCGCGAAGATCGTCAGCGTGGCCATCGCCACCACCGTGGCCTACTTCGGCAATCGCTACTGGACCTTCCGCCACCGCGGCCGGACCAACATGGGCCGCGAGTACCTGCTTTTCTTCCTGTTCAACGGAGTTGCGCTGCTCATCGCGGTTGGCTGCCTGTGGTTGAGCCACTACGTGCTCAAGCTCGACACCCCGCTCGCCGACAACATCAGCGCGAACGTCATCGGCCTGGGCCTCGGCACCTTGTTCCGGTTCTGGTCGTACAGCACCTTCGTGTTCCCGAAGGTCACCGAGGGCTCTGCTGAGTGGGAGTTGGCGGAGCGCGACGCTACGTCACCGATCTGACCACACGTCCCCGCGATAACAGGTGTCGCGTCACCGCATATCCGCCGGCTGCCATCAGCGGATGCCGCTCATCACCGACTGGCTCACATGACCGTTTTGACAGCCAAATGACCACATTCCTCGTCGTTTGAGCCGGATACCGGATGAAATGACTGGGGCGGGGCTGGGCGGGCGGGGCTGGGCGGGCGCGGCGGGCGCGGCGGGCTAGACGGTGCCTTCGAAGGCGTAGCCGAACTCGAGGATGCCCAGGCAGGCATCTACCGCGTCAGGATCGAACAGCGTGCACCGCTTGGTCCGGATCTCCTCGATTGCCCGCTCCTCGCCGAGCGCCTCCCGATACGGCCGGAATCGCGACATCGCCTCGACGACGTCGGCCACCGCCATGATCCTCGAGGGCAGCAGGATCTCATCGCCCACGAGCCCGCGCGGATAGCCTGAGCCGTCGAGCCGCTCGTGATGCTGTCCGACGATCGTCGCGATGGGCCACGGAAAGTCGATGCTCGAGAGCAACTCCTCACCAATGAGCGCGTGCTCCTTGATGAGCGCGAACTCGGCCGGGCGAAGGGCGCCGGGCCGAGTGAGGAACTCGGTGGGGACCGTCACCTTGCCGATGTCGTGGACGAGGCCAGCGAGCCGAATGCCATGGGTCTCGGACTCGGAGAGCGACATCTCCTCGGCTATCCGTGCCGCGAGATGCGACACTCTGGCCTGGTGGCCCGCCGTGTACGGATCCCGGAGCTCGACGGTCGCCGCGAGCACCTTGATCGTCCCCTCGAGGGCGCCGTTGATCCGACGGTTCGCGAAGAGCCGGCCGAGACCGAAGCCGAGCTCCTGCGCGACCTCCTCCAGGATGCTCACCGCCCCTGAGTCGAAAACCCCATGCTCCGATGAGTACACGACGAGGAATCCGTCGAGCACCTCATCGTGTCGCACCGGAAGCGTGACCACCGAGTTCAGCCCACGGTCCCGGGCGTACTCGCGCCACGGCTCGGCGCCCTCCCTGACATCGTCGATCGTGACCGGACCGTTCGCATCCATCGGCAGGTCGACGATGCTCCCGCGCTCAAGCCGCAGCGAATCGGCGTAAGCAAGCGCCGGGCCCTGCGCATCGATGGCCAGCACCTCCAGGGATCCACCCGGCTGGAGACGCCCGTACCAGGCCATGGCATACCCGCCGGTCTCGACCGCGGCCGTGCACATCTGCTCGAGCAGGGTTTCCTCGTCAGTCGCGTGGACGAGGACCGCGTTCGCCTTCGACAGGGTCGTGAGTGCTTTGGCGGCCCTCCTGCGGTGTCGGGCCTCAATGACCTCGAACGTCACGTCCTCGACGGTGCCGATCATCCGCACCGGCTCACTTCTGGGCCCGCGCTCGACCTCGGCCTTCTCACGGACGAAGCGGATCTCCCCATCCGGACGGACGATGCGATGCCGAACGTCATAGGCCGGGCCACCTGCCAAGGCGGACTCCGTTCGGCGGACTACCTCGTCGCGATCCGGCGGGTAGATGGTCTCGAGGAAGTGCTCATATGACGGCGCATAGGTTGCCGGGTCACGGTCGAATATCGAGTAGACGCCGCCCGACCACCACAGCTCCCCGGTGGCAACCTGGAGTTCCCATGCCCCGATCCCGGCAAGCCGGGCCTCCTTCTCCTCCTTCGTCATCTCGATGCCTGACAGCCCCAAGGGGTCGAGGTGCCCGACGAGGCCGACGATCGACGTGACCCAGCCGATGAGCGTTCCGGCGGCATCCCTGATCGGAATGCGCGAGACCGTGACCCAATCGCCAGCGGTGTGGTCATACGCGATGCGCGTCTGGAACTCGACGGGCTGAACCGTCTCAAGGCCTCGGGTCAGCATCTCCCTGGCGCGCTCGACCTCGTCAGGGCCCAGCCGCGCCAGCAGGTCGAACGGGTCATGCTGCTCGGCGTCGCCATCGACGAGCCTGACCCATGCGTCATTGGCGAGGAGCACGCGACCTTCGGCGTCCTCGCAGAGGATCGCCGGCCCGATAACTCCCGAAAGCGCCACCGCGAACGGATCGAGCACCGTGTGCACCCCCATGCTCCTCAGCGTACGGAGCCGCAGGCGCGGATGCCACGCAGGAACGAAAGCTGGCTACTAGATCCCGTCGGACGGAGGGCCCTGACTGTCACCCGGGCCCGTCGCGCCGCGGCGGCGGGCGTCGTCCTGCTCGAAGAGGCTGTAGACGTTGCGCTGGATCTCCTCGACATTCGGGACGTCGTCGATATCGAGATCGCTGTCGTCACCCGCCGACTGGATGACAAGGCGGCCGTAGTTGAGGATCCGGCCCATGAACGGCACGCTGAACGACACGTTGTTCACCTTGGAGAGCGGCATGTCACGGCCCTCCTTGGTGAGCAGGCCGCGACGCACGATGACGCGGCGGTTCGTGAAGACGAACTGGGTCGTCAGCCAGCGGAGGAACGGCATGGCCGCCCACCAGGCGACGATGATGACCCCGACTCCGAGGATGACGTAGCGCAGGATCGAGTTCGGCGTCAGGAAGTACAGCCAGGTGCCGAGGAACACGATGATGACGAGCACCAGGATCGGCACGAACAGCGCGCGCCAGTGCGGCTTCAACTCGAACTGGATCGTCTCACCATCGGCCAGGAGCTTCTTCGGGTATCCCATGGTCAGATGGTTGCATGGATGACGTCCCCAGCGGTGATGGACACGAGGTTTCCTTCCGAAATGATCCGCAGGTGACCGTCATCGTCGATGGCCACTGCCTCCCCGCGCACCATCCGGCCGCCAGGCATGGAGACGTCGACCGTCCGGCCGAGGGTGACGCACGCTGCCCGATAGTCGCCTTCCAGCCCCGGATCTGCTTTGCGCCACTGCGCAAGGCGCGCCACCAGATGACGGAGGATTGCGACGAGAAGCGCCTCCCGGTCGACTGGGCCGCCCTCGACGAGCAGGGAGGTCGCTTGCGGGGTGGGCAGTTCCTGCTGGGTGAGCCAGACGTTGACGCCGATGCCGATGATGACGGCCTCGCCGCCCGGAGCGTCCGGCGACCCGCACGCCTCCGAGAGGATGCCGCCGAGCTTTCGCATGCCCGGGCCCGAGCCGGCTGCCCCCGCGGGCGGCGACCCGGGAGCCGTATCCGCCCCGGTCGCCATGAGGTCATTCGGCCACTTCAATCCCACGGGAACCCGTCCGAGCTCTCTCATGGCATCGCGAGCCGCAAGGCCGGCGAGGAGCGACAGCCAGCCCCATCGCGACCTCGGCACCTCACCCGGCCTCACGAGGACCGACATCCACAGCCCGGCCGACGGTGGGCTCACCCATTCCCGGCCCTGCCTGCCCCGGCCTGCCGTCTGCTCCTCCGCCACCACGCAGGTCCCCTCCGGGGCGTCGGACTGCACGAGCCGTGCCACCTCGGCATTCGTCGAGGTGGTCGTCTCGAGGATGATGGGCATCGGCACGGGCCACCCCGCATCGGCGAGCAACGTTGCCATTCGGCTGCGATCCAAGCCGGTACGGTCGACGGACCCAGAACGTTCGATAGACATGCTCACGCAACTAAAGTACGCCTGACCGAGGAGGAATGATGAGTGCTGTGACCGTTCAGGACGGACAAGCTGGTCCGGATCGCCGATCGACCGCGGGCAAGGCCGAGGTCCTTGCCGAGAAGCGGGCCGAGGCGGTCGGACGGCGCGCCGCGGCCGTCGACAAGCAGCACGCCAAGGGCAAGATGACCGCGATGGAGCGGATCGAAGCCCTCCTGGATCCACTGTCGTTCCAGCAGCTCGACGGCCTCGCCCGTCACCGCTCCCACGACTTCGGCCAGGAGAAGAACCGCCCCTACGGCGACGGCGTCATCACCGGCTACGGCACGATCGACGGCCGCCCGGTCTGCGTCTTCGCCCAGGACTTCACTGTCTTCGGCGGGTCGCTCGGCGAGGTCTTCGGGGAGAAGATCGTCAAGGTCATGGACCTCGCGCTCAAGACCGGCTGCCCCCTCATCGGTCTGAACGACTCAGGCGGGGCCCGCATTCAGGAGGGTGTCGCATCGCTCGGGCTCTACGGCGAGATCTTCCGGCGCAACGTCCAGGCATCCGGGGTCATCCCGCAGATCTCGCTCATCATGGGCCCGTGCGCCGGCGGCGCCGTCTACTCCCCCGCGATCACCGACTTCATCGTCATGGTCGACAAGACCTCGCACATGTTCATCACCGGCCCTGACGTCATCAAGACGGTCACCGGCGAGGACGTCGCGATGGAGGAGCTCGGCGGGGGCGTCACGCACAACCAGAAGTCCGGGGTCGCCCACTACAACGCCGCCGATGAGGAGGACGCCCTCGACTATCTGCGGGCGCTGCTCTCCTACCTGCCGAGCAACAACCTCGAGGACCCGCCCATCTTCGAGGGCGAGGCTGACCTCGAGATCAGCGAGGCCGACTACGAGCTCGACACGCTCATCCCGGACTCGCCGAACCAGCCCTACGACATGCACCGCCTCATCGAGCACCTCATGGACGACGGCGAGTTCCTCGAGACTCAGTCGCTGTTCGCGCCGAACATCATCTGCGGGTTCGGCCGGGTCGAGGGGCACTCGGTCGGGGTCGTCGCGAACCAGCCGATGCAGTTCGCCGGCACCCTGGACATCTCTGCGTCGGAGAAGGCCGCGAGATTCGTCCGAACCTGCGATGCGTTCAACATCCCGGTCATCACCCTCGTCGACGTCCCCGGCTTCCTGCCCGGCACCGACCAGGAGTGGGACGGCATCATCCGCCGCGGCGCGAAGCTCATCTACGCCTATGCCGAGGCCACCGTTCCGCTCGTCACGCTCATCACCCGCAAGGCATACGGCGGCGCGTACGACGTCATGGGCTCGAAGCATCTGGGCGCCGACATCAACCTTGCCTGGCCGACCGCGGAGATCGCCGTCATGGGCGGCCAGGGCGCCGTCAACATCCTGTACCGAAAGGAGCTCGCCGCCGCCGATGACCCCGCCGCGGAGCGGACCCGGCTCCTCGAGGAGTACCAGGACACCCTCGCGAACCCCTATGTCGCGGCCGAGCGGGGCTACATCGACCGGGTG
>WLOY01000060.1 GCA_009699015.1 Actinomycetota bacterium
AGCGTGCGAACGGTGGGGGCAGCGGGGTCCTTTTTCAGAGGTCGGCTATGTCAGCCTGCTTGGCGCGCACGGCCTCGGCTGCGTCGCGCAACCCGGCCAGTTCGCTCTCGGACAGGTCGCCCTCGACGACCTTCCGCACTCCTTGTCGGCCGATCTCGGCCTCGACGCCCAGGTACACGCCGCTGATCCCGTACTCGCCGTCGACCCAGGCGCACACCGGCATGACCGCGCCGGAGTCCTCGATCACGGCCTTGGCCATGCGGGCGGCTGCCGCAGAAGGCGCGTAGTAGGCGGAGCCGGTCTTGAGGAGCGCAACGACCTCGGCGCCGCCGTTGCGGGTGCGGACGACGAGCTCCTCGATCTTGTCTGCGGAAAGCAGGTCGGCCAGCGGCTTGCCGTCGACCGAGCAGGCGGACGCAACCGGCACCATGGTGTCGCCGTGCGAGCCGAGGGTGAGGGTCGTGACCGACGCCACCGGCACGTTGAGCTCTTCGGCGACGAAGTGGGTGAACCTGGCCGTGTCGAGCATGCCCGCCTGGCCGATGACCCGCTGGAACGGGAATCCGGTGACGAGCTGCGCAAGCGCAGTCATCTCGTCAAGGGGATTCGCGACGTTGATGACGATGGCGCCCGGGGCGTGCTTGGCGATGTTCTCCGCGACGGAGCGCATGATCTTCGCGTTCGTCTCAATGAGGTCCATCCGGCTCATGCCGGGCTTGCGGGGCAGGCCCGCCGTGATGATGACGATCTCAGAGCCCGCGATCATCTCGTAGCCCTCGCCATTCGGGCCAGTGGTCTGGCCGATGAGCTTCGTCTCGAAGCCCTCGATCCAGCGCGACTGGTTGAGGTCGAGCGCGAGGCCCTCCGGCTTGCCCTCGACAACGTCGGTGAGCACCACCGTCTCGAAGATGTCGTACTCGGCGAGGCGCAGGGCCGTCGTCGAGCCGTAGAACCCTGCACCAATGACTGAAACCTTGCCGCGACGAGCCATGGCAGACCAATGCCTTCCGAAAGGGTGGACGGGGGATATCTCGACGTCAAGATACCTTAGGGCGAGGCCGGAATCGACACGGGAGTGCGGCGCGCAATGCCGGCCGGCGGGTGCGACCCGCGCGCGGAACGCAATGCGCGCTGCCCGTCTGGGCCTGCGACTGCGTATTCGCGGCCGCGTCCGAAGAATCCCCGATGGTAGGGTCACGAACCGCTCCCGCATCAATCCTGCTGTTGCCCTTGTCGCAAGCACCATGCTCGCCATGGGCACCGCTCTCACGCTTGGCTCGGGCATGGCTGCCGCAGCCGACGGAACTGCCCCGCAGGTGCAGGCCGATGCCCTCGCGAAGATGATGACGAGCGCTGACATCCCCTCCGCGCTCAAGATCGACGCTGGCTGGGAGTTCACGACGAAGTTCGATCGCCAGGACCTCGCCTTCGAACTGTGCACGAAGAGCGGCGTGACAGTCCGCGGGGTACCAGCCCCAGTAATGCACCAAGTGGAATTCGGCGAGACCGACCGGCTCGCAGATCCGATTTCCATCCAGCAGAACATCTGGCAGTTCAACTCATCGGCTGAGGCGCAACGTGCCTGGCAGGTCATGCAGCAGCGGGCGAAGCGCTGCACCGGCACGACGAAGGAGCCGAGTGGAGTCGGCGGCGACTACGCGACCCAGGTCCTCTCGAACGGCACCACCCGAGCCGTGGTCAATGGCCGGTCAGGGATCTGGCTCCACTCGGTCTACGCATCCGGGACCTCTGACGCCGGAGAAGGGGGCTACTACGTCGCGTTCCTGCTCGACGATGCCATTCAGACAGTCGAGTTCGACTTCGCAGAAGGCGAGGTTCTCGCGTCGAACGACCGGTGGCCCGTCAAGAAGACCGCGCAGGCCTTGGCTAATCGGTGGCTCGCCGGCGGTCAAGCCGACGCTGCCACCTGACGTCCGAGTTCGTCGAGAACATACTCCAACTCCCGAACGACGTACTCCGTGATGTCGCCGGTCTTCAGGTGCTCCGGCAGCACATCCCATGTGTACGCCTCGATCTCGAGGTGTTTCGAGAGGGGGGGTCGCCGCGTGGACCGCAAGGGCCTCATCGATGCCTGATCGAGTGGTCTTGAACGGGCCGAGGTCGGCGAGGAACACGGGAACATGGAAGTGCGTGCGCCATTCGCGAGGACCTGGATCGACCTCCCGTGCTGCGATCGCATCCTCGAGGTTCAGGTATCGGGTCAGGACGCCGTTGCGGCGCTCGGTGGTCTGGCTTAGGTAGACCGTGCCCGTGTACCGCTTCAGCTCATCCACGATCGCCGGCGTCACCCCCGGGACCATGAGCGCCGCCGCCGGCGCAGGCACCTGAGAACTCGGAGAGCGGCTGGCCGGTGAGCTCGGCCACCCTGCGGTAGGCGACCGCAGAACAGACATGCGTGTTGAAGTACTCGACCGTCTCAGCGTTCGTCCCGAGGAAGCAGCAGGGCTCGGGCTCGAGCACCAGCTTTGCCCGGCGCCCCGTGCTGCGCTCTCGATCCATGAGATCCGCGAACACCCTCAGGAGATTGTCGGTGAACTCGGCGACGTAGCTACGAGCAGGAGGACATCCTGTTCTCCGCAGCAGCATCCCAGTGCTTCAATTGGACGGTGCACCGCCCGCAGCGATGATCGGCTGGGCCCTCGATAGCGCCATGAACATGGGCGTCGCGCTCGCAATCTACGGAAGCATCTGCGCCGCCGCCGGCGAGCCGTTCGTCTACCCGGGATCACCGTCTCAGCTCAATGGCGACGGGTTCAGATGGCGCCAACTGTGGCCGATCCTCGGCGAGGCCCTCGGTGCCGAAGTCGGCGCCTCCCCGGGGCACCCACTCCGCTCGAGGACCGCATGGGCCATGCTCACTTGGTCTGCGAGGGGCTCGTCGCCACCCAAGGGCTCGAGCCCAACGCGGCAACGGATCTCGCCTCATGGTGGCACACCGATGCCGACCTCGGGCGCGACGTCGAGACCTTCGCTGACATGACCAAGAGCCGAATGCTCGGCTTCCTCGACTACCAGCCGACCGTCAACAGCTTCCTCGATCTCTTCGAGGCACTGCGCGAGGCCAGGATCATCCCGCGACTCGGCTAATCTCACCGCCGGATAGAAGTAGCGCAGCAGGTCGAGCGGCACTCGATGGAACCTCCCAGCGGCGTGGAACCTCCTGCGGATGCCGCGCTCCACGCGTCCACGGTCATGTTGCCGCGCTCCAGGGCGCGAGCTCTCCGGAGCCACGCGCGATGAGCTCGACCGGGACGATGACGTCGTCGGGGCTCGGCGGGGTGCCGTCGAGCCGCTCCCTCAGCAGGTCCATCGCCCGCCGCGCAAGCATCCGCGGATCGTGGTCGATGACCGTCATGGCAGGGCTCAGGAGATCGGCGGTCGCGAAGTCGCCGAAGGAGACGAACGCGATGTCGGTGCGCTGACGCGAGTGCAGAGCCCTGACGACGCCAAGCGAGGTCTCGGATCTTGCGCTGAAGACGGCGGTGGGCGGCCGTTCGAGGTGGAGCATCTCATTCGCGCACGCCTCCGCCTGCGCCGCATCGACGCACCCATTTGCCTGAAGCTCCGGTTCGGCCGGGAGGTCTCGATCGTGAAGTCGTCGGTAAGGAGCGCGATACGTCGATGTCCGAACGAGGCCAGATGCCTGACGATGCGGTGGGCGCCTCCGTCGTCATCGACGATGACGGCCCCGACGTTCATGCCCTTCGGGTGGCGGTCGAGGAAGACCACCGGCGTGGCGACCCGCTCGAGGAAGGAGTAGTCGGTCGAGAACGGGGTGATGATGAGTCCGCAGACGCGCCTGGCGAGAAGGCCATCGACCACCTTTCGCTCGAGTTTGGGATTCCGGGAGTTGCTCGCCACGAGGAGGTTGATGCCGCGCGGGAGCGCCATCTGCTCGATCTCCTCGATGGCCTTGGCAAAGAAGGGGTCACCGATCGTTGGCACGACGATGCCCACGGTGTCATCGACCCCCTTGCGCAGGACCTAGCCATGAGGTCGACCTGAGAGCCCAGTTGGCCGACGGCCTCCTGCACGCGCTGGCGGGTGTCGGCCGCGACGCGGGCGTCGCCGTTGATGACGCGCGAACCCGTCTTCGTGCTCGCTTCGGCAGCCAGCGCAACCTCCCGGAGCCGCACGGGACTCGGGCTCATGTCCCCACCGATCCCGCTGTGGCCTGACCCCGATGTGGATCGCCACCCGCGCCGGCCGGTCGAGGGGCTACAGCACCCCAATCACGATTCGAGCGCACAACGGCGAAGGTAATCGTTGTCAGCCACGATGGAAAGGAGACGCTTAGGACTTCGTGTCTATACGCGCCGGAAATCGTCAACGAATTGAGATATCACCAAGCAGACCTTGTCCTCGTTCGCCAACTGAGCGTCAAGGCTCAGGTGTCCGACCACCGGCGGGACGGACGCAGGCAGTTGCACGGCACCGGCGCTCGCCGCCGTCAGCCGCACGTCACGGGTCGCACCTCGCACCCTCATCCGGCGCAACCGCTCCTCCGGAGTGACCTCAAGCCAGATGAGATGAACAGCCACCCCCGAATCGAACGCGTCGGCGAATGCCCGCCATCGCTCCGGCGACGAAATCTCGGAGGTGAACGGAGCCGTCAGAATGACCGACCCGCCGGTCGATGTCGCCAGCAACGCCACACGACGCAGTTCCCGGTAGCGGTCATCCCGCACGAAGCCCAGCGCCCCGGCCTCATCGAGCTCGGGATGGGTAGCCCAGAACGCCTCGACAAGCGGGGCCGTCACCTCGTCGAGATCGAGGAGCGGTATCGCGAGTCGCTTCGCCAGGGCGCAG
Organism: Actinomycetota bacterium; assembly: GCA_009699015.1. Lineage (GTDB taxonomy): Bacteria > Actinomycetota > Actinomycetes > S36-B12 > S36-B12 > WLND01. Next base: position 4,831 of record WLOY01000060.1, read on the forward strand.
CCGAAGGTGGTCTTGCCGCTGCCTGCAGCACCTGCGATAACGAAGACTTCGACCATGCGATCATTCTGCCGCTAGATCGACACGAGCCTCCCTGCGATGAATGCACATCACCGGGTCAATGAACGGGAGCACGGATGTCGGACCCTGAAAAGATCCACGGCGCCCGGTCCGTCACGGTTCGCAGCAGTTCGGTCACCGCCTCAGTCACGCTCACCGGCGCGCACGTCGCGCCAGTCGTCTTCACCGCCGGCGACGAAACCGCCGTGCCCTACTCCCTCGCTCCTTGGCAGCCCGCCGAGATCCCCGAGGTCGGTCCGCTGCTCGATGTTTTGCGCGGGGACTTCTTCTGCCTGCCATTCGGCACGCAGCCCGACGGCCCCGCCCATGGCGAGCCGGCCAGCGGCAAGTGGACGGTCTCATCGTCGAGCGAGCAAGCCGTCACCCTTCACCTCGACGCCAGCGATTCGGGCGGCTCATTCGCCAAGACGGTAAGCGTCCGCGATGGGCAGACCGTGCTCTACCAGGAAATCAGGATCCGGGGCCTGGCCGGCACCTTCAACTACGGCACCCATCCAATCCTCGACTTCAGCCGCCAGGCCCCGGCCAGCGCACGGATCAGCACCAGCCCGATGCGATGGTCGTCCGTCTACCCGGGCGTCTTCTCCGACCCCGCAATCGGCGAGACTCAGATTCTGCGCCCGGGCGCGACGTTCGACAGCCTCGGGGCCATACCGCTCGAGGCCGGGGGCACCCTTGATGTCTCGCGGTATCCGACCCCCGCCGGTCACGAGGACCTCGTCATGATGGTGAACGATCCCGACGCCGGCCCGATCGGCTGGTCGGCGGCGGTGTTCGACGACTTCGTCTGGTTCTCGCTCAAGGACATCACCTCATTCCCGGCGACGCTGCTGTGGATCTCCAACGGCGGCCGCACCCAGCCCCCATGGTCGGGAAGATTCACCGGCCGAATGGGCATCGAAGACATCCATTCCCATTTCCATGACGGTCTGGTCGCCGCACGCCGCCAGCCCCTCGCCCACCTCGGCATGACGACGGCGCGCCAGTTCGACGCCGACACGTCCGTATCGCTCCGCACCGTTCAGGGCGTCGCCTTCACCCCCGATGGGTTCGGCCGAGTGGTCGATATTGCAATGGACGCTCCCGGGCGCGTCACGCTGACGGACGAGGACGGCGCGGCCCTAACAACCGAGGTCGAATGGGAGTTTGCACTCGAAAGCAGGTGACGAACCTCCTCCTGGCGCTGGGATACGTTGCCCTGGGCGACACGGACTGCCAGCATCGAGGAGCACGACGCTCCTTTCAGTGACTATGCCCCGTCTGGGTTGGGAGCAGTTGTCCGACGCCGGCACCATTGCCGTCAGCGTCGACGATGTCGATGACCCCCATCATCCCTAGGTCCTCATGCCCGAGAACGTGACAGTGGAACACGGTTCGGCCCACGTAGTCGGCAAAATGGATACGGATGCGAACCCATTCCCCCGGGGCAATATTGAGGGTGTCGAGTTCCGCTCGCGGGTATGACTTTGTGCGCGTAAGGATGGCACCGGTCGCCGGATCGAACTCACCATGATCGACGACCCAAAATGGATTCACGTGGATATGGAATGGGTGATTCTCAACCAACGCGCTGAAGGGCGCCACATTGGTGTTCTTGAGGATCCAGTCCTCCGTCGTGCCGACGCGGACGGTGATGACGTTCTCTAGCGTGATGTTCTGATACGGAACGTTGTCGAACCAGAAGTCTGGTGGCAGTGGCGTGCGGGTCGTTGCACCCAAGGTCAGCACGCGCCGCTCAGCCACTGGACCTTCGAGGTACTTCGGGCTCGGCGCCATCACCTCAGGGAGCGTGACCGAATCGCGCCGCGGCCCGCTGACAGTCACCGATGCGAGGGTCGACTCCGGCAACGACCACGACAAATTCTGCGCGAACGCCTCGGTCATGAGCGCTGTCTGTCGCGGCGCTGACGGTGCAGTAACCAGCACCCCCAATCTCTTACCGGGCGGCATGAATAGTGTGTCTGGCCTCCACGTCTGCCAGGTTGGGCAACCATCCTCCTCGATAACCTGGAAAGTAGCCCCGGGGACAAGTAATTTCCAATAGCTACGCGTCGACGTGTTGGCGATCTGCCAGAACTGCGTTTCACCCGGATGCATGTCGATATTTGGTTGAAATGCACCGTTCACCAGAGTCACCATCTGAGTGACCGTCATCTGGTCGATAGGAACGAAAGCTTGCCCTGCCCCAAGGTTCGTGATGCCAATGTTACGGATGTTTAGGATTCGTCGGCGGAGCGGCGCGACCTGTGGGTAATCTGCGGCCCCCCCTTCGATGACGATGAGGCCTTGGAGTCCGGAGTACACCTGTGCGTTCACGTAGCCGTGACGATGGGGGTGGTACCAGTAAAGCCCCGAAGGGTGATCCGCTGGGATCTGGACGCTGTAGCGAAAGTCGTAGCCCGGCGGAATGTCAAGGAAGACGTTGTCACCATGGCCGCGCGGGGATACGTGGAAGCCGTGAAAGTGCAGGTTCGATGGAGTGTCAATACGGTTCTGCAACGTCAGGTCGAGTCTGTCGCCGGGACGAACGATCATGGTCGGGCCGGAGAACGCTCCGTTGTAGGTGGAGATCCCCGCAAGTGGATTGCCCGCAACCTGCGCCGTGCCCGTCTGCATGGTGAGGGTCCCGTTGAGGACCCCGTTCGAACTCCGCCAAACCCGACCCGTCGACGGCGTCGGTTGCCGACCATTCGAAGCGGCCATGACGGCGGAACCGCTTCCGCCGGCGATGCCGAGACCGGCGGCGATCAATGCTGATGATCCGAGCATCCTCCGTCGTGAGATTTCCATGATCCGAGGATACCGAGCGGGACCGAGTCCTGCCGATACCTTTGCCGCGGACATCGGTACCTGTTGTCGGTCCCAATAGGCCCGCCGAGGGCGAACCCCGATGTCAGACCCCCCGAGGATGCTCATGCATGACGGACGGGCCGGTAGGTCCTTCGTGCCACCAACTGCTGACAGGGGAGCCCCATGACAAACGCCGACTACACCCACCTGACGCTGCTCGTCGATCGGTCCGGATCCATGGGAACCGTCCAAAGCGATGCTCAGGGAGGCATCAACGAACTGTTGGCCAAACAGTTCGCCCTGCCCGGAAGACTCACGGTCACCCTCGTCGAGTTCGATACCGAGATCGACACGGTGGTGCGAATGGGCAATGAGCCGGTGACGTACCTGCTCGAACCACGAGGGATGACCCGTCTCCTTGATGCCGCTGGTATCGAAATTAAGCGAACGGGCGCCGATCTCGCCTCGATCGATGAGGCAGAGCGACCCGGCCGGGTGCTCTTCGTCGTCGTCACGGACGGCCAGGAAAACTCGAGCAGCGAGTACCGGTTCGAGCAGGTCCGTGCCCTTGTCGAGGAGCAGATTTCTGTCTATCAGTGGGTCTTCCAGTTCATCGGCGCCGACGACGCCGCGTGGCAGGGCGAGTCCATGGGCATGAAGACCGCCAGGTACCGGCCATCAGGCAAGGGCACGCGCAATGCCTACAAGACCATCGACGACTCGATGATGGCCTTCCGCGCTGACCTTTCGCCGATGGCCGCGTTTTCCATGCCCGAGGACATCCCCGAGGATGACGGCTAGGGGCTCAAGAGCACCGTCTCGGGGAACCTACACGCGACACTGTGGGCGTATGCCGATGTCCCAGCGCCTGCAAATCCTGCTCGATGAGGGGTAGCACGCCCGGCTGGCCGCGCGGGCAAAGGCGCAGGGTGCGAAGTGTCGGAGCCTTGATCCGCGAAGCCGTCGATCACATGTGGACAGGGGCCGATATCCGCAAGGCCGGGTTGCCCGACGAGATTCTCGCTGACGGACCGATGCCGGTGCCTGACCCCGCAGATTTGGCCCTCGAACTTGAAGAAATCCGTGGCTCACGATTTCTGAATTCCTGATGCTCGTCCTTGATACCTCGGTCCTGGTGTACGCAACGGGCGCAGATCACCCGCTTCGTGAGCCGGCGGTCCGGCTCCTGCGCGATGTCGTTGCGTCTCGCGTCAGTGCGACCACCACGCCGGAGGTGTTGCACGAATATGCGCGCGTGAGGGCTCGTCGCCGTGACCGCGCCCATGCCTTCGCGCAAGCGGAGCGGTTCGCCGAGCTCCTTGGACCAATTACCGTCGTCAGCACCCGCGATGCGCTCAAAGGCTTGCGCATCTGGTCGCAGACGTCAACGTTAGGGGCCTTCGACGCAGTTGTCGCAGCCGTTGCGATCGCCCATCGTTGGGAAGCTGTCCCCGCAGATCGGAGTTTCGGTTCGGTTACCGGGCTGCAGTGGATTGACCTAGCGAGCTATTGACGCCGCACTCCCGTCATTGGCGCTCCGCGACTACGCAGCCACCAACTGTCTAGGTGATCCCCGAGCAACAGAAGCGAGCACCCACGGTCAAGATGAACGAATCGAGGCTCAAATGAGCTCCTTTCGTTCATTTCACCCAGATTCTGGGGGAAATGAGGGGGGGTTAGGCCGGTACTCGGATGAGGAGTGCGTCGCCCTGGCCACCACCGCCGCAGAGCGCGGCTGCGCCCGTGCCACCGCCACGGCGCTGCAGTTCGAGGGCCAGGTGCAGGACGATACGGGCACCCGACATGCCGACCGGGTGGCCGAGAGCAATCGCCCCACCGTTGACGTTCACGATGCTGGCATCGACCCCCAGCGCCCGCATCGAGACCACGCCGACCGCGGCGAAGGCCTCGTTGATCTCAAGCAGGTCGAGGTCGGAGACCGCAATGCCCTCGCGGGCGCAGGCCTTCTTGATGGCGTTCGCCGGCTGCTCCTGCAGGGAGGCGTCCGGGCCGGCCACGACCCCGTGTGCGCCAATGACCGCGAGTGGGGTCAGGCCGAGCTCAGCGGCCTTGCGCCGGCTCATGACGACGACGGCCGCAGCGCCGTCCGAGATCTGCGAAGCACTGCCCGCGGTGATGGTGCCTTCCTTGGCGAATGCCGGGCGAAGCTTGGCAAGGCCCTCAGCCGTGGTGTCGGCGCGGATGCCCTCGTCGTCGGTGACCATGATCGGATCGCCCTTGCGCTGCGGGACGGCGACCGGGGCGATCTCGGCGGCGAATACGCCCGACTCCTGGGCGCGGGCGGCGCGCTGATGCGAGGCGGCCGAGAAAGCGTCCTGGTCCTCACGCGTGAGGTCGTAGCGGGCATTCGCCCGTTCAGTGCTCTCCCCCATGCCGCACTCGTCGATCGCGCAGGTGAGTGCATCGAAGGCCATCGAGTCGACCATCGACCAGTCGCCGTACTTGACGCCCGTGCGCGAGCCCATGAGCAGGTGCGGGGCGTTCGTCATCGACTCCATCCCGCCGGCCACGATGCAGTCGAACTCGCCAGCGCGAATGAGCTGGTCGGCGAGAGCAATCGCATCGATACCGGACAGGCAGACCTTATTGATCGTGAGCGAGGGGACGTCCATCGAGATGCCCGCGTTGATGGCTGCCTGACGCGCCGTCATCTGGCCCGCACCCGCCTGCAGCACCTGGCCCATGATCACGTACTCGACCTCGGAGGCCGAGACACCCGACTTCTCGAGGGCCCCGGCGATCGCGACCCCGCCGAGATCGGTGGCCGAGAAGGAAGACAGGGAGCCGAGCAGGCGCCCCATCGGCGTACGGGCTCCCCCGACGATGACCGATCCGTTGTCGAACGACATGCCTGACTCCCTTGCTCGCGCGACCGTGATCGCGGCTGGTTTCTCGCCTTCAGCGGCGACTGGCTATCCACACATCGACGAGGCTGACGTCGCTAGCGGGCACCGCCTTGCCATTGGCGCTCGCGTGAAGCGGGAACGAATCACCCACCGCGCTTACCGCCCGCAGACGATTGTCCGCGAACATCTGAATGCCGGAGTGGCCATCGACGTCGCCGGAGGCGGTGGCCATCGATTCCCCTCCATTCTTCGTGTGTGGTCAGCGGTCTCAGGATATCGGCGGTTCGTTGGCGGGCCTTGGCTCTAGCCCGCCCAGGCTTCGGCATGTTCGATGAAGCGAGTATTCGCCTCGGGCTCGCCGATCGTGATGCGCACGCCCTCGCCTGCGAACGGGCGAACGGACAGGCCGACGGCATCGCATGCAGCCGCGAACTCCATCGTGCGCTCACCGAGCCGGAGCCACACGAAATTGGCCTCCGACTCCGCCGGGTGCAGCCCGACTGCATCGAGCGCCGCCTGCACGCGGCCGCGCTCCGCGATGATCGCCCGCACTCGGTCGAGGAGCTCGTCCTCGGCATGGAGGGAGGCGATAGCCGCGGCCTGGGCGACCGAGTTAACCCCGAATGGAACCTGCACCTTGCGAAGCGCCTCGGCAACCGGCTCATGCGCGATGCAGTACCCCACGCGAAGGGCCGCCAGCCCATACGCCTTCGAGAAGGTCCTGAGCACCGCGACGTTCTCGTGAGCGCGGTAGAAGTCGAGGCCGTCTGGGATCTTCGCCGGATCAACGAACTCGCAGTAGGCCTCGTCGATGACGATGAGGAGATCCTTCGGCGCGGCCTCGACGAACCGAGCGATGGCCTCGCCGCCGACCGCCGTGCCGGTCGGGTTATTCGGATTGCAGATGAAGGCGATGCGCGTCGTGTCGTCGATCGCCGCCAGCATGGCCACGAGATCGTGCCGGTCATCGGCATCGAGGGGAACTGCCTGAGCCGTCGCGCCCAAGATCTGGGTCATGATCGGGTAGGCCTCGAATGACCTCCATCCGAACAGGACGCCGTCTCCCGGCCCAGCCGTGATCTGGACGAGTTGCTGGAGGAGCCCGACGCTGCCCGTGCCCACCGCGATATCGCTGACCGGGACCTTGAAGTGCTGGGCAATCTCGGCGACGAGCGCGGACGAGGCATAGTCCGGGTAGCGATGCATTTCGTACAGAGCGCGCTCGGCAGCCTTGAGCACCGACGGGAGAGGGTCGTGGTGGTTCTCGTTGCTCGACAGCTTGTAGGAGGTCATGCCGGACGCCACTGTCGGAGGCTGCCCAGCCTTGTAGGCCGGGATTGCGCCGAGCGTGCTCCGTAGCCGGATCTGTGTCATTAGTCCTCGTCGTCCCTCTCGCATCGGTCGTTGCCCATTCCAGCCAGCACAGGCTGGAGTGGGCAGCCCATCTTGTCATCACGAGGAATAGCGAGCGTCAAGGCGACTTCAGCCGGCGAGTGGATACGCCTGACAAGACGTAGCCGACGCACGGTGACTGACATCGACTGCCAATTAACATCGACTGCCAAGCGGGCCTCACGCACCCAGTAAGGTTCGCGATGTTGATGGACGATACGGAGCCTTCATCGGGTCGTCAAGATTTTCCCAAAATGCGGGATATATTTCCTTCGTAACAGGATTCTGTCTCGTTGGCACGAATAAGGAGGTCCGGTGGACAAGGTCGTGACGAGTGCCGAGGAGGCTGTTGCCGACATCGGCAGCGGAGCCTCGCTGGCGGTCGGTGGGTTCGGGCTGTGCGGGATTCCGCAGACCCTCATCGACGCGCTGGTCGCCGGCCCGGCGACTGACCTTCGGGTGGTGAGCAATAACTGCGGTGTCGATGACTGGGGCCTGGGCATACTGCTCGGCCAGCGGCGGATCGCTCGGGTCATCGCGAGTTATGTGGGCGAGAACAAGGAGTTCGAACGGCAGTTCCTGTCCGGCGAACTCGAGGTCGAGCTCATCCCGCAGGGCACCCTGGCGGAGCGGCTGCGCGCGGGCGGGGCGGGTATCCCGGCATTCTTCACCCCCGCCGGAGTCGGCACACCTGTCGCCGACGGCGGGATGCCGCTGCGGTACGCGTCCGACGGGTCGGTCGAACTGGCATCGGATCCCAAGGAGGTCCGGTCCTTCGACGGACGCGACTACGTCCTCGAGCGCGGCATCGTCACCGACTTCGCGATCGTCCGTGCGAGCCTCGGCGACCGGCACGGCAATCTCGTGTTCGACAAGGCGACCCGCAACTTCAACCCCCTCGCGGCGACAGCCGGGCGGATCACGATCGCGGAGGTCGAGCGTCTCGTCGAGCCCGGGCAGATTCCCGCCGAGCACGTCCACACGCCAGGAGTGTTCGTCCAACGCGTCGTGGTCCTTACCCCAGAGCAGGCAGTGGCCAAGCGGATCGAGCGCCGCACCGTCACAGCCCCCACCGCCGGCACGTCAGGAACGGAGTCGTCATGACCCTCACCCGCGAGGAACTCGCCGCCCGCGTCGCCCGCGAGCTGTCCGACGGCCAGTACGTCAACCTCGGCATCGGCCTGCCGACCCTGGTGCCCAACCACCTGCCCGACGGCATCCACGTGGTCCTCCAGTCGGAGAACGGGATCCTCGGCACCGGCCCCTACCCGGTAGAGCAGGAGGTCGATCCCGACCTCATCAACGCGGGCAAGGAAACCGTCACCATCCTGCCCGGCGCCTCCTACTTCGACTCAGCCACCAGTTTCGCGATGATCCGTGGCGGTCACATCGATATTGCCATCCTCGGTGCGATGCAGGTCTCCGCGACCGGAGACCTCGCGAACTGGATGATCCCGGGCAAGATGGTCAAGGGCATGGGCGGCGCGATGGACCTCGTCCACGGCGCCAAGCGCGTCATCGTCATGATGGAGCACGTCGCCAAGGACGGCACCCACAAGATCGTCGAAGAATGCACCTTGCCCCTCACCGGCAAGTCCGTCATCAACCGCATCATCACCGACATGGCCGTCATCGACATCACCCCAGGCGGACTCGTCCTCATCGAGACCGCACCCGGCATCACCACAGACGAGGTCCGCAACGCCACCGGTGCGCCCCTTCAACTCAGCAACTAACGCACCGCCGCGGCAGCGCGCATGGCACCATCACCGCCCGTGTTGGGCAGGGAATAGGCGTCCTCACCAGCATGTGTACCCCCGATCTCGAAGTGGCGGGATCGACGAGTGCCGCGTGCCCACCAGATCATGAGTCGATCCGCCTCCGAGGAAGGTCGGGTATGTTGATCCCGAACCCCACCACCTTCGAGAGGCCTGCACATGCATCGACCGAATCTCACCGGCCAATTGGCAGCAGCCGTGGCCGTGGCCGCCCTCCTTCTATCGGGGTGCAGCAGCAGTAGCTCATCGACGCCGGCGTCAAGCGCCCCCGAGTCGAGCCCGGCCGCCGTCGCGACGAGCGGTGCATCGGGCGCCCCCGTCACCGAATCGGACAACACCGTCACCTACAGCTCGGCGGTCTTCGAGAAGATGGCCTCGGTGGCCATTGAGCCGAACTGCGAGTCGCCCACCGGCTACCTCAGCGCCTCCTACAGCGCCGATGACTACAGCTGCTCCCTCAGCATCGACCGGGTGGCGCTCTTCGACGAGGTGTGTGCATCCGATGACCCCACGCTCATCTTCACGAACGATCCGGTGGCTGGGACCTGCTCGATGACATCGGACAGTCCGGTCACCGTGAAGGCCGGTTGCGACGCCATCGTGGGCGACGAGACCGTCACGGCTGCGTTCGACGACGCCACCAGCAGTTGCGTCCTGACGGTCAAGCCCGAGGCCATCATCAGCGGGGCCTGTGATCCTGCCACCGTCGACCCCCTCGACGCCCAGATCGACGAATCCGGGCTGACCTGCACGCTCTCGCTATCTGCGCCGGTCGTCTACGAGATCATCGCCCAGGCCGTGGCCTCGGGTGATATCACCTGCGATGACGGGTCACCGCTCTCCTCGCCGAGCGAGGCGTGCGTGCTCGGGGCACTCGACGCGGTCAAGGCCACGCCGTAAGCACACCTATCCCTGCGGTCACACGATCCACCGCTGAACCCCCGTCGCCCATGAAAGGGCGGCGGGGGTTCAGTTCGGCGCGGGCACCCAGAAGGTGAAAATCGTGAGTCCGATCGCCAGTGCTGCGAGCACGAGCACATCGGTTCTACGCGACCTGACGGCCAGCATCCCGACATCGCTATTCGGCAGCAGCAATCGCAGGAACATTGCGAGCATGACACTGGCCGACAGCACGATCGATCCGCGCCGGAAGTGGTCAGTACCGATCATGACGAGCGCCACTCCGATGCCGATGAGCACAACGCTGATCGGCCACTGGGCGAAGGACAGCCGCCCCCACCTCCGCGGCTGCCGAATCGGCCGAACCGGCGCGAGTCGCTCGTCAGGCTCGTCGGTCACTGCCGCTCGGCCTCCTCGACCACGTTCATGATGAGCATGGCGCGGGTCATCGGGCCCACTCCTCCGGGCATCGGTGCGACGAACCCTGCGACGTCCATGACATCCGGGGCGACGTCGCCCACGAGACCCGACTCGGTGCGGGTGATGCCGACATCGAGTACAGCGGCGCCAGGGCGAACGAGCGCGCCCGTCACCAGGTGCGGCACGCCTGCGGCCGCCACGATGATGTCGGCACTGCGCAGGTAGTCGCCAAGATCCTTCGTGCCGGTGTGGCACAGGGTGACGGTCGCGTTCTCGCTCCTGCGGGTGAGGAGGAGACCGAGCGGACGGCCGACGGTGACACCGCGACCGACGACAACGACGTGCGCCCCGGCGATCGGGACCTCATAGCGGCGAAGGAGTGCGACGATGCCGCGCGGGGTGCAGGGCAGGGGCGCATCCTGGCCGAGGACGAGGCGGCCAAGGTTCGTCGGGTGGAGGCCATCGGCATCCTTCGAGGGAGCCATGAGTTCGAGGGTGTGGTTCGCGTCGAGCTGACGGGGCAGCGGCAGCTGGACGATGTAGCCGGTCACGGCCGGATCATCATTGAGCCGGCGGATCTCGGCATCGAGTTGTGCTTGCGTCGTATCGGCCGGGAGGTCGATGCGGATCGATTCGATCCCCACCTCGGCGCAGTCGCGGTGCTTGCCGGAGACGTAGGCATGGCTGCCCGGGTCATCGCCGACGAGGACAGTTCCCAGGCCGGGACGCTTGCCCGCAGCCTTGAGCACGTCAACGCGCGCTCGCAGGTCGGCCTTCACCTCGGACGCAGTGGCCTTTCCGTCAAGAATCGTCGCAACCATGCGCCCATTGTCGCGGACGCCAACGAGCCCGCCCACGTCACCCACCTCAAGCCGGTTGGCGACGTCGAAGGGCGCCGACACCAACCGCGGCGAAGGTGAGGAGCACTCCGGCGACGAGGTTCGCCTCAACTCGGTTTTCGCCCACCGGTACGAGCAGGTCAAGGGCAAGCGCCGCCGTCAACTGGCCGGCGATCGTGGCGAGGGTGAACACAAGGACGCCGTACCGGGGCACCGCCCATGCAGCAGTCAGGATGAACACGCACCCGAATATGCCGCCGAGCCACATCCACCAGGGCCCGGCAGTCGGCACCCTCAAATCATCGCCCAGGAGCACGATGCCGATCGCGGTCCCGATCATGAGGCCGAGGGTCCCGAAGACGAAGTTCAGCCAGGTCGTCGCAAGCGGGTGGCCTGACGCGACCGTGATCCGGCCGTTGAGTCCCTGCTGGATGGTCGTCGCCGTGCCCCCGAGCAGGGCCGCCAGGACGGCGGCAAGCGAGAAGCCCTCGGCGTTAATCGAGCCACTCGCAGCGACGACGACAGCGATAACGGCGATGACCGCCGAGATCACCCGGGCCGCCGAAAGCGCAGTTCGGCCATTGGGCCCGATACCGAGCCGATCGACAAGGAGCGCGGTCGCCGTCTGGCCGACCACGGCACCCACTGCGAACAGCGCCACCCCGACGATCGCGACGGCGAAACTCGCGCAGGCAATGAAGACGCCACCGAGGACACCGGCCGGAATCGCCCACCAGGCAAGGGACCCGTCGCGTACGGTCGTCGGAATTCGGGTGATCGCCGCGCGGATCTCGCCAGAAGAACCAGCGATGACGCTGAGGAGGAGGAGGCCGATGATGAACGAGAAGAGCGCCGCGTTCACTCCGTTCCCGGAGTGCTGGGTCAGTTCGCCATTCGACCTCGACTGGAGCGCCGATACGACCCCCGCGAAGATGAAGATCGCCGCGAGCCCTGCAGGCCCAGCGCGGCGAATGGTGATCAATGGAAGAAGTGCCGGGTCCCCGTGAAGTACATCGTCACCCCCGCTGCCCGGGCCGCCTCGGTCACCTCATCATCACGCACCGACCCACCCGGCTGGACGACGAATCGCACGCCTGCGTCGATGAGGACCTGAAGTCCGTCCGCGAAGGGGAAGAAGGCATCCGATGAGGCCACGGAGCCGGCCGCTCGACCACCCGCCCGATCGACTGCCAGCCTGGCCGAGTCGACTCGATTCACCTGGCCCATGCCGATGCCGACGGCTGCCCCGCCCCGCGCAAGGAGGATGGCGTTGGACTTCGCGGAGCGCACCGCGCGCCAGGCGAACTCCAGATCGCTCAGCGTCCGCTCGTCAGCCGGCTCCCCGCAGGCAAGCTGCCACGCAGCCGGACTGTCGCCCGCGGCCTCGATGTCGTCAACCGCCTGCACGAGGACGCCGCCACTGATCGTCCGCATCTCCAGCCGGTGTCCGGGGTGGGGGCCGCCGACCTCGAGAACTCTCAGGTTCTTCTTCGTTGCGAAGAGCGCGAGGGCCGCGGGCTCATAGGACGGGGCGACGATGACCTCGGTGAAGACGTCGATGAGTGCCTCGGCCATGGCGAGCGACACCTCACGGTTGGCCGCCACTACCCCGCCGAACGCCGATACCGGGTCAGTCTCGTGCGCGAGCCGGTAGGCGGCCGCGATATCTCCCCCGATCGCGATTCCGCAGGGGTTCGCGTGCTTGATGATCGCAACGGCAGGCTCGAGATGGTCGAAGGCGGCCCGTCGGGCGGCATCCGCATCGACGAAGTTGTTGTACGACATGTCCTTGCCCTGATGCTGGAAGGCGCCTGCGATGCCTGGCTCTCGCGAATGGGTCAGGTAGACGGCCGCTTGCTGGTGGGGGTTCTCCCCGTAGCGAAGCACTGAGCCGCGTTCCCACGCCGCACCCGTCCACGTCGCAAAGCCCTCGCCGGCCGGATCGGGTGCCACGACTGAACCGATCCACGACGCCACGGCAATGTCGTACGAGGCGGTGTGCGCAAAGGCCTCCGCTGCCAAGCGCGCCCGCTGCTCAAGGCTGAACCCTTCGCCCCGCACTGCCTCGAGGACTGCGTCGTAGTGCCGCGGCGAGGTGACGATCGCCACGTTCGCGTAGTTCTTCGCGGACGCCCGCACCATCGCCGGTCCGCCGATGTCGATCTGCTCGACACACTCATCGATCCCGGCACCGGACGCAACCGTCTCGTTGAAGGGATACAGGTTGACGATCACGAGTTCGAACGCAGCAATGCCGAGTTCGGCCAGTTCGCGCTCATGCTCGGGCTTGCGCATATCGGCGAGGATGCCCCCGTGGATGTGGGGATGAAGGGTTTTGACCCGGCCCTCGAGGCTCTCCGGGAAGCCGGTGACGTCGTTGACCGCGGTCACCGGGCAGCCTGCGGCGGCAATCGTCATTGCCGTCGATCCGGTCGACACCATCTCGATTCCGGCAGCGGCGAGGCCCTGCGCGAGCACGTCGAGCCCGGCCTTGTCGTACACCGACACGAGTGCCCTGCGGATCAGGCGACTGCCCTCATTACTCATGATGAAGCTCCGATCAGTTGGGTGAGCGTCTCAACGAGCAGCTCGCGTTCGACCGCCTTGATGCGCTCATGGAGCGTGGCCTCCGTATCACCGGGCATCACCGGCACCGCGCGCTGGGCGATGATCGGGCCGGTATCGACCCCCTCATCGACGAGATGGACGGTGCAGCCGGTCACCTTGACGCCATGCCGCAGCGCATCGCGGACTCCGTGCGAGCCAGGGAAGGAGGGCAGTAGCGCCGGGTGCGTGTTGATGATCCGGCCCGGGAACGCGGAAACGAACACCGGGGCGAGGATGCGCATGAAGCCCGCGCTCACCACCCATCCGGGCCGAAAGCCCTGAACGGCTTCGAGGAGCGCTGCATCCCAATCGTCTCGCGTCGCGAACTCGCCCGGCAAGACCTCGAAGGTCGGCAGCCCCGCCCTCGCAGCCCTGTCGAGGGCCAATGCATCGCTCGAGTCGCTGCCGACCGCGACGACGCCGCCACCTATCGGTGAGTCGAGGACCGCCTGTAGCAGCGTGCCGGAACCCGAGGCCAGCACTACGATCCGGGGCTCCACGTTGAGCGAGCCTACCGCTGACTCAGTTGGCCGAAACCTAGCGCTGTGCGACCGTCTCGCCGTTGAACTGCCGGTACATGTGAACGATGAAGAGGGCCGCGAACGGCAGCGTGACGAGGGTGAGGATTCCGTAGAACGCGCTCCCCAAAAGCGTGACGATCAGGCTGAAGATGACCATGACAATGGCCGGCCCGACGTTCTTGCTGATGACCGAGTAGCTCGCCTTCATCGCCTCAACAGGACGGTAGCCCCTGTCGAGGACGAAGAACGGCCCGAGTTGAAGAAAGAACGCGACGAGGATGCCGGGGATCACGCACAGGATGAACCCCAGGATCACCAGTCCGAGGTAGGCGAGCGAGAAGACGACATAGCGGCCGAGGTTCTCGGTCTTGAGCAAGACGGTGAACTCGGGCGTGATTCCCCTGCTCACATCGAGGGCGGCGCGATAGACGCCGATCGTCGCGAGGAAGGCAAGGACGAGGAACACGAAGGTCACCACGATGCCGGCGATCGCCGTGAAACCGACCGCGGCGGCACAGGCATTGATCTGGCCCTGCGTCTGGGGGTCTGAGCAGTCGGCCACGATGGCCGAGAGGGGCTGGGCGCCGATCTCCTGAATCACCTGAATCACTGCCACAACTGCCGCGAGCGCAATGAACGGCAACGGGTGCCTCTTGAATGTGTCGAATGCCCAGGAAATGGCAAGCGAGACCTGAGGCCTCGGTACTGCAGGACCGGGTACGGACGGAAGTTGCTCAGACATAGCGATCCTTCACTGGCTCAAATCGGTGGCCACGAGCATCATAGGCAGTCATGTCCCAGTCATCGGGCGCGACGATCGATGAGCGCATGAGGAGCGCGACTGGGATCGCGCCGAGGAGGAGGAGTCCGCCGCTAAGGAGCGCAACGGTCTCCGATGGCGGGCCGATGCTCACGAGTCGCTCATCGCCGAGGGAGCCGACGGCCAGGCGCGCGAGGATCGAGAGCGAGATGCTTGCCATGACCACAGCACCGATGACGAGGCTGAGCCGCGCGAGGGCCGACCTCTCGGTGCGGCGGCCGACGACGGCACCCATGAACGCACCAGCAAGGACGCCCGCGAGCGGCAGGGCCATCCCGAGTGATCCGAGATCGCCCGGGAGCGCAGCGAACAAGGGGAACGGCGGGAGGAGCACTGGTTCGCCAGCCGACGCGAAAGGCGAAATCACCACCCCCGGGCCGAGGACAACACCTGCACCGACGAGGTAGGACGTGG
>WLOY01000061.1 GCA_009699015.1 Actinomycetota bacterium
CATGATCCCGATGGTGAGGGGGTAGGTGGCCGTGAAGGTGATGGTCTCGGCATTGAAGGACCGCTCGGTCGTGATCGGCACGGAGTCCTCGCCGACCTTCTTGCCGTTGACGTAGAGGGCGAACCAGTTGTCAGCCCACACCTGAGCCGTGAAGGACGAGGTCTTCGCGGATGGCTGCGCGGCGGTCGCGGGTGAGTTCGCCAGTGCGGTGAGTCCGAGCAGTCCGATCCCAGCGGTCGCCGCGCATCGTTGAAAGAGAAGCCTTCGGGACACGTCATGCCTTCCGTGAGTAGGCCTGCGTGGATTCAGTGCCATTCGGAGCGATGAAGGTCATCGAGACCGATTGCAGCGTGGCGGTGTAGTTGATCCGATACCGGCTGCCACTGAGGGTGTACTCGAGGGCGAACGCCGAGGATCCGTTCCGGACGAACTCAGTGATCTTGGCGCCCCTGAGGGGTTCGCCGGCGGGGCGGAATGGGTTCGCTACCGGCTGCGGGTCGACCTGACCGTCCTTGACTGTAACGACCCCGCGCATCCCGCCATTGGCATACGGGTAGGTCTTCGTGCCGTGGTAGTGGTACTTGCCCTTGAACATGTGGCCGTTGTACTCGTCCAACGGCTGAAGTGCCGTGCCATTCGGCTCGACTGATCCGTACATCGGATAGCCGTCAAGGGCATAGGCGATGGGCTTCGTCGCTCCAACCGTTTTCGAAAGGTGCAGCGGCGCTGTGTGATAGTGGTAATCGTCGGCCCGGCCGCAGTGGCCGCCCCATTCGTCGAGTTCGCCGATGAGGTAGGAATCCTCACCACGGTTGTTGAGGGCGTTGAAGATCGGGACGCCGTCGGCCGCGAGCGCGATGGCTCCGCGAAAGAGATTCGTCTTGGCGGAGATGGGATTGGCGGCGAGCTTGGGGGTTACCGGGAACTGCCAGGCGTTGGAGCCGGAGTAGGGCTGCGGGACGGGTACCTGCTGCTGCCAGTTCGTGATGCCCACCATCATGTTGTGCGGGGGCAGGCCGTTGCTCTCGACGAGGTAGTACTGGCCCGACTTCAGGGTCTTCACGGACGAGGCGAAGGCGCTGAAGCCCGGGAGCTTGACGGCGGACCCGGCTGCGACCGCCTCCTGGGCAGTGACAAGGGATGCAGTGACAGCGGCGCCGAACCCGAGTGCCATGCCCTGCAGCACGGTGCGACGGGTGAGTCCCGGGTGTCCTCCGGGCTCATGCGGGTGCAAGTGATCGTGGGGGCCGCTACCGGGTGTATGTGACATCGAGTGCCGCCTTCGTGATGGTGATGCTGGATATGGCAGAAAGGAGCGCATCCCTGTTTATGGCAGCCGACGATTTCTTCGGGAGGTTCGGCGTGCCGGACAGCGCGAACACGGTGATCGTGTAGGTCTTGGAGCCGGGACCCTGGGAGCAGGGGGGTGCGTAGCCGATGTCCTTGTTCACGCTGTTGCCGCCAAGGTAGCCGACCTTCGCTGAGTTCGCAGGGATCGCCCGCGTCTTTGAGGGGATTCCCCAATTCAGCCAGTACCAATGGTGCCCGCCATCCGGTGGCACGTGATCCATGACCACCGCGTACCCCTTGGTGCCCTTCGGCGGATTGGCCCAGGAAAGCGGTGGACTGGTGCCCGCGCCGTCGCATGTGTATCTGGCCGCGAGTGCATTTCCGGCTCCGAGGCCCGGGCTGGTGAGAGTGAACGTGTCCGAGGCGCGAGCGGGTCCGCTGAGGGCGACGGCGGCCACCATGGCCGCGACGAAAGCGAGGGTTATCCGCGATGCGAGGTTCATGGTGGGTCATCCTTGTCGTCCAGAGATGGGTGCTTGCGCGAGGGGGTGCCGTCAGCAACGGGGACTGCCGTGGCAGGGTGGGCGCGTGAAGGCGAAGGGTTCCTGGTCAGTGCTGGGCCTCGACGGCGCTGACGTCCGGTTGCGCAGCGGGAGGATCGGCCTGGTGTCCATCGACGTCAAGGCACCGGTCACCGCGGGCGAGCTGCATGTGACGAGCGCGGGCGTCCGCTTGACCCTAAGCCTGGCCCTCGATCAACTCAAGACGCGCAACTTCCTCATGGAGGGCGCAGCCCGGTCGCTCATCCGTCGGCATGACGCCCATGCGCTCGACTACACGGGCCATGGAGCGGGAGGCTCGAACCCATGGCAGGTGAGCGGCAGTGCGATCTCAGGCGATGTGAACGTCGAGCTGGAGCTGACGATCACCCCGGTCGGGCCGAAGGACAACCCGATGGCAGAGATCGAATTGGCCGGAACTGCGAACCTCGGCACGGTGAACCTGCCCCTGCCCGGCCTCGGAAGGGTTGACGACTTCTCTTTCGAGGTGGATGCGCGGCTCGCGTTGTCGCTCAAGGGGGAGTAGGCCCGCCCCGCCGTTATGAGGCGGGTGAGATCGCGGCGGCCGCGGAAGACGGACGAGGCTGCTACGCAAGCGGCTGCACGGCAACGGGCACTGATGTCCGTCGCGATTCGAGGCGATCGACTGCGGCCCGGATGACGAAGCCAACGACCGCACCAATGATGGCGAAGGGCGCGATCGCCGCGCCGGCGACGCCGACGAGGAGCATCGCGAGGAGCGCAGAGGTGAACGGCAGCCGAGTCATGACGGTTGCGGCGGCGGCGATGCCGACGGCCGCCATCGCGCTGATCGACAGGTCGGTGAGCAGAAGGCCCGCGAGGGCGCCGCACGCAACCCCGATGAAGGTAGCGGGGAAGATCGGACCGCCGCGGAAGCCGGATCCGAGCGCAACCCCGTAGACGACGAGCTTGCCGCAGATGATGACGATGAGCGTGGTGATGCTCGTCTCGGTGATGAGGGCAGGCATGCCCGTCTGGCCGGAGAACAGGATCTGGTCGACCTCGACGTCGAACCACGTCACCGCGGCCAAGGCGACTGCCGCTGTGACGATCGCGGCCAGCATGATGGTGGCGGTGGGCCGGCGCTGGCCGAGCAACGACGCCCGTTCGCCGATCTCGCGCGCAAGGCAGGTGGCCAAGCCGACGACGACGGCGAGAATAATCCCGCCGAGGAGATCGCCGGGCTGGACGGATGGATAGTCGGGGAGCCCGGGGACGCTGAGTCCGTGCGTGCCGATACCCGCCCATGCCCCCCAGCCGATCTGCGTGAGGTAGCCCGCGCCGAGGGCGACGAAGGCTGGCAGCAGGATCACCCTCGGGGCCAGGCCCATGGCCGCGAACTCGAGGATCATGAAGGCGGTGACGAAGGGGTTGCCGAAGATCGTGCCGATGGCCGCGATGCCTCCGAGGAACATGACCATGCTCAGGACGTTCGGCTCGGCCCTGCGCATGAGAAGAGCGCCGGCGGTGGCGCCGACGACGATGAGCGGGCCCTCCGGGCCGAGGGACGCCCCGAAGATGAGGGTGGCGGCCGCGGCGAGCAGGATCGACGGCACGGCCTGGACCGGATTGGTGAAGTGGAACCCGGTGAGCGGGCTCGCGCCGGTGTGCCCGGGCAGGCGCTGGGCAGCGATGATGATGAGTGCCGAGAGCAGGAGGCCGCCCGCGATCCACCATCCCGGTGCCGAGTCCCATCCGAAAACCTTCGGCAGGTCGGTGAAGAAGAGGGCCTGCCCCTCCTCGATGAGCCAGAGGAACAGCGTCGCAACGCTGGCCCCGATCAGGCCGACGACGATCGCGAGGGCCAGCGCCTTGATGGGCAGTGACTCCGGGGGCTCAGCGGGAATATCGACCATGCGCGCATCCTGCCGCAAGCCCGGGGAACTTCGGCTACCTGAGGGTGGTGCCTTGTCGCAGTTGCTCCGCGACGTCGGCTACTTCGGTGAGCTCGCTGCTGGCGATAGCGATGACGAGGTCGTACGCCTCATCATTCGTCAGGGAGAGCTTCCAGCCGTTGACACCGAGCATGACGATGGTGGCGGCTAGCGCGAGTCTCTTGTTCCCGTCGATCAGGGCGTGGTTCTTGCAGATCGAAAGGAGCAGGGCGGCGGCCTTCGAGTGGAGATCGGGATAGGCGTCGTCTCCGAAGACCGTGGTCTGCGGACGCGCCGCAGCGGACTCGAGAAGCCCGGCATCGCGGAGCAGGACGTCACCGCCGATGACACGCTCGGCGACGATGAGCAGGTCCTCGATGGTCAGGTAGATCATTGGCCCAGGCGATCGAGCGCTTCGGCGTAGCGTGGCAGTTCGGCGTTCATCACCTGCTCGATGAGCGAAGCCCGTCCCCGACGTTCGATGTACTCACGAATGGCAACGAGGACGATGTCGTGCTGGGAGCAACCCTCGAGTTCGGCGGTACGAGCGAGGGCGAGGGAATCCTCGGCGGGGAGGCGAAGGGTCATGGCCATGCCCTCACGATAACACCGTGATACCACAAGTGATACCAGATCGCTGAGCGCGAGGTGTTCGGGATCAGCTCACCATGACCCTCACCGAAGCCGTCACGTCTCCCAGCTTCCGCTGTGGATGTCCTCCGCATCGATGATCCGATAGGAGTATCCCTGCTCGGCGAGGAACCGCTGCCGGTGCTGCGCGAAATCGGCATCGACCGTGTCGCGGGTGACGATCGAGTAGAAATGGGCGGTGCGGCCGTCGGCCTTCGGACGCAGGATCCGTCCAAGGCGCTGGGCCTCCTCCTGACGCGAGCCGAAGGTGCCGCTCACTTGGATGGCAACCGAGGCCTCGGGCAGGTCGACGCTGAAGTTCGCCACCTTGCTCACGACGAGCACGCGCAGGCGTCCCTCGCGGAAGTCGCTGAAGAGCCGCTCGCGCTCCTTGACCGACGACGCTCCGGTGATGACGGGGGCGTCGAGCTGCTCGCCGAGCTCGGCCAGCTGATCGAGGTACTGCCCGATGACGAGCACCTGGTCAGCGGCATGCTTCTCGGCGATCTCCTGGACGAGGCGGATCTTCTGCGGTGCCGATGCTGCGAGCCGGTAGCGGTCCTCCGGCTCGGCCATCGCGTAGGTCATCCGGTCCGAATCGGGGAGGGTGACGCGGACCTCGACGCAGTCGGCCGGCGCGATATAGCCCTGGTTCTCGATGTCCTTCCACGGCGCGTCGTAGCGCTTGGGCCCGATGAGGCTGAATACGTCGCTCTCGCGACCGTCCTCTCGCACGAGCGTGGCAGTGAGGCCGAGGCGTCGTCGGCTTTGGATATCCGCCGTGAACCGGAAGATGGGAGCGGGGAGCAGGTGCACCTCGTCGTAGATGATGAGCCCCCAGTCTCGGGAGTCGAAGACCTCGAGGTGGGGGTAGATGCCCTGACGCTTCGTCGTCATCACCTGGTACGTCGCGATGGTGACCGGACGGATCTCCTTCTTCGCGCCTGAGTACTCCCCGATCTCGTCGGCGGTCAAGGTCGTGCGGCGCAGCAGTTCGTCGCGCCACTGACGGGCAGCGACGGTGTTCGTGACGAGGATGAGGGTCGTGGCCTGCGCGAGGGCCATGGCGAGGGCGCCCACGATGGTCTTCCCGGCGCCGCACGGGAGCACGACGACACCTGAGCCACCGTGCCAGAAGCCCTCCGCGGCCTCGGTCTGGTACGGCCGTGGCTGCCAGGTCTCGGCATCGAGCCCGATGGCGTGGCGCTCGCCATCGACGTAGCCCGCGACATCCTCGGCAGGCCAGCCGAGCTTGACGAGCGCCTGCTTCAGGTGCCCGCGCTCGCTCGGATGAACGATGATCGTCGTGGCATCGACCCGGGCGCCAAGCAGGGGCGCCACCTTCTTGCTGCGCAGCACCTCCTCGAGCACGGCCTCGTCGAGGGCCTGAAGGACGAGCCCGTGGACGGGGTGGTTGTTCACCTGCAGGCGGCCGTAGCGCGACATCGTCTCGGCGACATCGACGAGCAGCGCGTGGGGCACGGCGTACCGTGAGTATCGAATGAGGGTGTCGATCACCTGCTCCGCATCGTGCCCCGCTGCCCTGGCATTCCATAGCCCCAGCGGGGTGAGCCGATAGGTGTGGATGTGCTCCGGCGCTCGCTCGAGCTCGGCGAAGGGCGCGATCGCCTGCCGGCAGGCGGGCGCGAGCGCATGGTCGACCTCGAGCAGGAGCGTTTTGTCGCTCTGCACGATGAGCGGGCCGTCAGCCACGTTGAGTCCTCACTTGTCGTCGAGCCGTTCATCGAGGAGCCGCTGAATGAGGGCCGCTGCCAACGCCGTCCTTGGCGCGAGGTCTTTGACCGACGCCCACTCATGGTCGGCGTGGGCGCCGTCACCCACCGCTCCAAGGCCGTCGAGGGTCGCAACGCCGGCGGCTGCCGTGAGATTCCCGTCACTCGCACCGCCGACGGATGCCTGGGCCAGGGGCGGCAGCCCCAGCCCGGCGGCGCACTCGCCCGCGAGCTTGAAGAGACGCTCGGATGAGGAACTCTCCATGGCCGGCCGGTCGATGCCGCCGTCAAACGCGATACTGCCCTCGAGGGGTGCCCAGCGGCGGACGGACGCATCGACGCGCTGCTGCTCCGCGGCAGTCCATGCCCGCACGTCGATCGTGAGGCTCGCCTGGGCCGGAACCGTGTTCGCGGTCGTGCCGGCGGTGAGCATGGTGGGTGTGACCGTGGTGCCGACGGCTGGGTCGGCCCAGCCGAGGGTGGCCGTAGCAAGGCCGGCGGCCGCGAGCAATGCGTTGATGCCCCGCTCCGGGTCGAGCCCGGCATGGGCCGCGCGACCGGTGAGCTCTGCCTGGTACCAGGAGGTGCCCTTGCGGCTCGTCTTGAGTGCCCCATCGAGGGAGGGCTCGAAGACGAGCACGGCCCGGGCGCTGGCGATGGCACGGCTGATGATCGCTCGTGAACGGTGGGACCCGGTCTCCTCGTCGGTCGTGAGGAGCAGGCCCACTCCGTCATCAGGGTCAAGGCCCAGCATTCCGATCGCAGCCATGGCCTGCACGACGCCCGCCTTCATGTCGAACACTCCGGGGCCCGTCAGCGAAGAGCCGTCGCACGCCCAGGGGAGGCGCTCGAGGGTGCCGAGCGGCCACACCGTGTCGAGGTGGCCGAGCAGGAGCACCTCGGGCTCCTGCGGCCCCCAGCGGAGCACGGGCCTTCCCTCGTGCTCCTCGATGCGAGCGGGGGCCGTGATCCAGTGCCCGCAGATGCCGTGAGCGGCCGACACGGCCATGGCGCAGGAGTCGATGTCGGCCGTGGGGGACTCGACGACGACGAGGGCGCGCACGCTCTCGACGAGGGCGTTGGTATCCGGTGCGGTCATGCGCGTCTCCTCGTGCCCGGTCGGGGAGACGGGCGCTGTCGGTGCGGTGCTCTACGGTTCAGGGATGACGAACGAAGCGACGGCTCGCACCGCATTCGCCGGCGCGCAGTCGCGAGCCGGCGTCACCATCCGTACCCTGACTGACCTTAGTGAACTCTCCGACGCCCGCGACATCTTCGACACCGTGTGGCCTTCGGTGGCAGGCGGCTCGCAGGTGCAGGCGAACCTCCTGCGGGCCATCGTGCATGCCGGGGGCTACGCATCCGTGGCCTACGCCGACGAGGTGCCGGTGGCCGCGGCCTTCGGCTTCTGCGGTCGGCACCGAGGCGCTGATGGTGCCTGGCACGACCTGCTCCACTCGCACATGGCCGCCGTCCTCGATGGGTTCCGCGATCGTCACGTCGGCACGGCCCTGAAGCTGCATCAGCGGCTCTGGGCTCTCGAGCAGTCCATTCCGGTCATCACCTGGACATTCGACCCGCTCGTCCGTCGCAATTCACGGCTGAACCTGCTCAAGCTAGGGGTCGAGGTTCGCGGGTATGAGGTCGACTTCTACGGCAACATGGACGATGCCCTCAACTCAGGCGACCCCTCGGACCGGTTATTCGCCTGGTGGGTGGTCGGTTCCGACCGCGCCGAACAGGCCGCGCACGGGGGTCTTCTGCCGCTGAGCGACCTCGAGATCGAGTCGGATGACCGCCGGTTCGTCGTCGAGCTGCCGGATGACATCGTGGCGCTGCGCTCGAGTGACCCCGAGGCCGCCTATCGCTGGCGGTTGCTCGTGCGCGACCGGCTCACGAGCGCGTTCGACGAGGGGTCCGTCATCATCGGCACTGATTCCACCGGCAACTACGTCCTGGAAAGGCATCGTCCGTGACCATCGACCTCCTGCGCCTGCACCGGCTCAACATCCCCCTCGTTCGCCCGTTCCGGACCAGCTTCGGCACCGAGCACGTGCGCGATCTCGTCCTCGTCGAGGCCGTGAGCAGCGACGGCATCCGGGGCTGGGGCGAGTGCGTGACGATGTCGTGGCCCGGCTACTCGGCCGAATACACCGACGGTGCGATCGACGTGATGCAGCGGCACCTCGTGCCGACCCTGCGCGAGCTCCCGTCGGGTGCCGATCCGCAGGCGGTTCGCGAGGCTCTCGAGGTCGTCCGGGGTCACCCGATGGCGAAGAACGCGCTGTCGACCGCCCTGCTCGATGTGTGGCTCCGGGCGCGCGAGGAGTCGCTCGGGTCCTATCTCGGGGCGACCCGCGAGCGAATCGACTGCGGGGTCTCGGTAGGCATCCCGGCGACCGAGAGCATCACGGCACTGCTCGAGGAGGTCGGGTCGTACGTCGATGCCGGGTATCGGCGGATCAAGCTGAAGATCGAGCCGGGATGGGACCTCGAGCCGGTCGCGGCCGTGCGGGCAGCCTGGCCTGATATCCCCCTGCAGGTCGACGCGAACCAGGCCTACACGCGCAGTCACGCAGACCACCTCGCCCAGCTCGACCCCTTCAACCTCAACCTCATCGAGCAGCCGCTGCACGAGGAGGACTGGTACGGCCACGTCATCCTCAGCGAGGCCTGCGCGACCCCGATCTGCCTTGACGAGTCGATCCTGTCGGTCGACTCCGCCGACTCGGCGCTGCGCTTCGGGGCCACGACCATCATCAACATCAAGCCGGGCCGGGTCGGCGGGTACCTGACGGCGCGCGAGATTCACGACCTCTGCCTGGATCGGGGGGTGCCGGTCTGGTGCGGTGGCATGCTCGAGACCGGCGTCGGGAGGGCTGCGAACCTCGCGCTCGCCGGACTGCCGGGCTTCACCGTCATCGGCGACACGAGCGCCTCGAGTCGCTACTACGCGGTCGACGTCACCGAGCCGTTCGTGCTCGATGACGGGCGGCTCGACGTGCCGACCGGCCCGGGTATCGGCGTCGATCCGCTGCCGGATGTGCTCGCCGACCTCACGGTCTGGTCCGCCGAGGTCAGGCTGGACGAGGGCTAGACCTGCCTAGCCCTCGCTCTCGAGCAAGGCCACGCCACTGATCCGCGCGACCATGAATCCCCGAACCTGCTCAGTCCGGTGGTCGAAGGCGGTGACCGTGCCACCGCCGAGCCGGATCGGGTCGATGATCTGCTCGGTGGTCGTCCCGTCGGTGTCGGCGTAGCCGATCCACACGGGGGTCGCCTCCGCGATCGCGGTGCGAAGGGCGGCGACGATCGCCGTGCTCGTGGTCGCCCTCAGGTCACTGACGCCGGCGGGCCCGGCGATCGTCGTCCGTCTCGGCGCATTGGCGGCGCGGTCGCCTGCGCGCAATCCCTTGATGGCCGCCGAGATGAGTGTCACCGGGTCGGCCCGCGAAGCGGCGACCTTGCGATGCCGCGGACTGGCCGATCGATGCTGGCGCGGGTTGCGTACGACGATCGTGCCGTCGGGAGCCTCGGCGGCCGGCGCGTAGCCGGCGGTGCGCAGGCCGATGATGAGCTCGGCGGATGGGGCCTGGCTCACGATGACCGTGTCGGCGATCCGTGCGAGGTCAAGGGTGCGGAGCCGGCGATCGGTGAGGATCGCCGAGATCGTTGCCTCGTTGTCGCAGCGCAGGTAGCTCGACGCCGTCCCAACCCGAACGGCCCCGTGACGTCGGGCCGTGTCGTCGATCAGGTACGCGAGGGGCTGGGGGAGCCCGGTGGTTGACGCCTCGGCAAGGACCCCGCGGATCTGTGCGGCGTCCCAGCCGGACTCGAGGGCGCGCTGGATGGACGACTCGCTGATCCGGTAGACGGTGGCATGGCCCCTGGACTCGATCTCGGCGACCCGGTTAAGCGCGGCGCCGAGGGCGGGTGCCACCGGTCCGGGCGCGATGATCGTCATATCGGCCTGGATGAGGACGTGATCGACCTCGGCGGGCATGGCCGCGGTCATGGCGGCTGCCGCGCGAGCCTCGCGGTCCTTCGGGGACTCGGTGAGGAGTGCCCGGGCCGGGCTGCTGAGTGCGCCTCCGACGAGCATGCCGAGGAGCAGACCCTCGGCGAGGGTCGACGTGATTGCCTGCTCCCTGAGCTGGCCGGCCCGGCGGGGCTGACGGTCGTTCAGGACGGCCGAGATGGAGGCGGGATCGACGAGGGCACCAGCCGGTGCCTCGGCCAGCAGGGAGAGCACCGCGAGGCGCAGGCCGATGACCGCCTTGCGATCGAGCTCATTGGCGAGGATGTTCGTGCGTTCGGTCGCCACCGATGGGAGTCGGGGCATCGAGAGCCAGGCGACGGCGAGGGCGACCCATTGGGCGGGCGCGGCTGCTTCCTCCCATAGGTCGAATGCGTCGGTGGGCGTCCATGTCGGCCGTTCCTCCTGGTCGTCGGCGAGGAGGCCGGCCGCGTTCGCGAGCTCGATCGAGAGCGATGCCGTTGCGGCATCGGTGTTGAGCAGGCGAATGGCGGCCGCGAAGTCGCGAATGGCGAGCCCTCCGCTGCGCAGCACTCCGGGCGGCTCCGCGGACCAGGCCTCGAGGAGATCGCGGAGCTGAGCGATGGCCGCATGCGCATGGCCGCCGGCCTGCTCGTCTACGTCGCCTTGTTCCATGACCCGGGTCCAGGTGAGGTGCGCGAGCGGCCAGGTCGGGGTGGTGACGCCCGCCATCGCCTCGCGAACCGGGTGAATGGCCCGGCAGGCGGTCGACGACCCCCAGAGCAGGGCGAGGGAGGTGAGCCGGCGGATGCTCGAGACGACGCTGCCGCGCGCATCGGGGCTGATCGCTGCGGTGGCGGCCTCCGTGAGCTCGGTGATGCTGACCGCCGCGTCACCGGAGAGGTTCGCCGCCGTGCTCAGGACGAACAGGTCGAGTGACGTGAGCGAGTCAAGGGACCGCGAGACGGATGGACCGCTCGTCGCCCGGGTCGCGAGGGCGGTGAAATCGGATGGCACCGGGTGGAGCAGGTCGGGCCGCGCGGTGAGGAGGGCGGAGAGGTCAGGGTCCTCCCGCTGCCGCAGGGCGTCGGCCAAGCTCCGGGGGATTGCCTGCTTCGCGGTGGTCACGCCATGCCCGACTGCCGCCAGCGAGGGGGCAGGCCGCATGGGTTGGTCACCCGAGGGAGCCTACGCGCCCGTTCGCCGGGTAGCCTCTACGCATGCCTACCGGAACAGTGAAGTGGTACGACGCGGACAAGGGTTTCGGCTTCATCTCGTCAGATGAGGGCGACGACGTCTTCGTCCATGTCTCCACCCTCCCGGAGGGGGTGGCCGCCCTGAAGCCCGGTACCAAGCTCGAGTTCGGCGTCGTCGACGGTCGTCGGGGCAAGCAGGCCCTGTCTGTGAAGATCCTGAGCGCCCCTGCATCGGTGGTGAAGGGGTCTCGCAAGGATGCCGGCGATCTCGCGGGCGTCATCGAGGACCTCATCAAGCTCCTCGACGGACTGTCGAATCAACTGCAGCGCGGCAAGTACCCTCCGGACGACATGGCGCGCAAGACCGCTGCGGTGCTCAGGGCCGTAGCCACCGACCTCGACATCTAACCCTCCGCGTTTGTGCCATGAGCTGGGGCAACGAGCAAAATCGGGCGAGACGGGCTGAATTACGCCAGATTTCCCATGGGATGGGACAAACGGGGGAGGGGCGGGGGTTCTGGCTGGGATGGGCCACAATGACCCTGTGGAGATCTTGAGCTCGGACCTGACCCTCGATGAGGCGCTTGCCGCCGCCGTCGAATTTGCTCGTGAGGCGGTAGCCACCGAGGTGGGCGCTGACCGGGTGGGCGGGCACCTCGAGGTCGCCATGGAGGACGACCGACTCGCCACCCACCTGTTCGACTGCACGAGCCCCGGCTATCGCGGCTGGCGCTGGGCCGTCACCTTGGCCCGCACGCCTGAAGCCTTGGAGCCGACCGTCTGCGACGTCGTCCTGCTGCCTGGCCCCGATGCCCTCGTTGCCCCCGCTTGGGTCCCGTGGAGCGAGCGGGTGCAGCCCGGTGACCTCGGAGTCGGCGATGTCTTCCCGACCGGCGCCCAGGACCCCCGGCTCGTGGCCGGGTTCACCGATGAGGACGACCTCGAGGGCGCCGGTTCGCAGTCCCCGTTGTCGCCGGGTACCTGGGAGCTCGGCCTTGGCCGCGCCCGGGTGCTCTCGCAGATCGGACGCGACGACGCCGCGGACCGCTGGTACGCGGGGGATATGGGCCCGGACTCAGCGATGGCGAAGAACGCGCCGCACACCTGCCTGACCTGCGGTTTTCTCATGCCGATGGGCGGGGCGTTCGGGCAGATGTTCGCCGTCTGCGCGAACGTCATGGCGCCGGCCGATGGCCGAGTGGTGGCCCTCGACTACGGCTGCGGCGCCCACTCCGAGGTGCAGGTCGACGAGGTACCCGCTGATGAGGTCCTGGCTGACGATCTGCTGCCCGAGGGCGAAGGCGCAGACGCGCATCTCCCTGGCGGGGATCCGGTATCCGAGTCTGACGCCGCCACCTCGGGGGCCGAAGAGCCGGCCCTTGATGCCGGGGTCCTGGACGCACTGGCCCTTGATGACGACCTCGTCGAGGATGCGATCGAAGACCTCGACGGGACGGTGCCGGTCGATGCCGTCGAAGGCCTCATCCTCGACGATGCAGGCGAGCAGGACGAGCCTTCAGCGAACGATGAGCCAACGGATTTGATCGACTCCGTCGCTGCAGTTGCCCCGAAGCGGCCACGTGGCCGCGGGTGGCTCAGGGGCCGTTCAACCTAGTCGCTCACCGGCTCAGCGACGGGGGTTCCGCGCCTAGGCCCCGGCGCGCGGGGTTCCGCGTCGCCGACGACGAAGGTAGAGGATCCCGCCCACTCCGCTGATGACGGCGACGGCGCACGTGCCGAGCCACCACTCGCTGCCCTGCGGGATTCGCTCCCGAAGGACGAGCAGGACGCCGCCGACGATGAGCCAGATGACGGTCCCGGTGCTCACGGCGACGAGTGAGTCGTCCTTCTCGCGTTTCGTCTCGCCGGGCATGCTTCCTACGCTACTCTGCGCGCGGTACGTCGGGCTGATGCCCGCGAAAGCAGGTGATTCCCCCTGGTCGACACGCCACCTCGTCTTTTCGCGTGCCGATCTGGAGGAACCATGGCGATCAATGCCCCATCCCGTCCCGCTAGCGGCATCGACCGCTGGTTCTCGCTGTCTGCTCGAGGGTCGACCTATGGCCGCGAGATCCGAGGCGGCCTCGTCACCTTCTTCACGATGGCCTACATCGTCGTGCTCAACCCGCTCATCATCGGCACCGCCAAGGACATGAACGGCCTGTATGTGGGCGGCACGGACGATGTGATCAAGGCGATCACGATGGTGACGGCAGCGACCGCGCTCATCGCCGGGCTCATGACGATCCTCATGGGCGCCATCGGCAGGTTCCCGATGGCCGTGGCCGCGGGCCTGGGCCTCAATGGGTTCGTCGCATTCACCCTGGCCCCGCAGATGACCTGGGCCGACGCGATGGGCCTCGTGGTCCTTGAAGGCATCCTCATCCTGCTCCTTGTCCTCACCGGCTTCAGGTCGGCGGTCTTCACGGCCGTGCCCGAGCAGCTGAAGTACGCGATCGGCGTCGGTATCGGCCTGTTCATCACGATCATCGGCCTCGTCGACTCGGGCATCGTGCGCGGAGGGGTGCCGCTCGTCTCGTTCGGTGTCTTCGGGGAGTTGCAGGGCTGGCCGATCTTCACCTTCTGCTTTGGCCTGCTGCTCACGATCGTCCTTGTGGTTCGCAAGGTGAAGGGCGCCATCCTCATTGGAATTCTCGCCACCACCGTGCTGGCGATCATTATCGAGTCGATCGCAGGCGTGGGCGGCAAGACGGCCGAAAACCCGACCGGCTGGGGGCTCAACGTCCCGGCGGTACCCGAGACCATCATTGCCACGCCGGACCTCGGACTCCTCGGCCAGTTCAGTCTCTTCGGCAGCTTCGAGGTCATTGGCGTCATTGCGTCTATCCTGGCGATCTTCTCCCTCATGCTGAGCGACTTCTTCGACACGATGGGCACGGCGTTCGGCCTCGCAACGGAGGCGGAACTCCTCGACGAGGAGGGGAACATTCCCCACTTCGAGAGCATCCTCGTCGTCGACTCGATTGCGGCAGCGGCCGGTGGCATCGGCTCGGTGTCGAGCAATACCTCCTACATTGAGTCGGCCTCGGGCATCGGTGAGGGCGCACGGACCGGCATCGCCTCGATCGTCACGGGCGGGCTGTTCCTCATCGCGATGTTCTTCTCGCCGCTCGTGACGATCATCCCCTATGAGGCTGCGACGCCAGCGCTCGTCGTGGTCGGCTTCCTGATGATGACGCAGATTCGTCACATCGACTTCAATGACTACTCGATCGGGATCCCGGCCTTCCTCACGATCGCGATCATGCCGTTTACCTACTCCATTACAAACGGCATCGGAGCCGGCTTCGTCTCGTGGCTCGTGATCAAGATATTCACGGGCAAGGCCAGGGAAGTGAACTGGCTCATGTGGGTGATCTCGATTGCCTACATCATCTACTTCGCGATCTATCCGATCCAGGTCGTGCTCGGGCTGAAGTAGCCTTGGATACATGAGCCCCCGAACGAGACGACTGGTGACGCTGGCCGTGCTCGGCTCGCTGGTGGCCGCGGTGCTCATCGCCACCGCGCTCGGACGTTGAAGGGCGCGCTGAGGGCCACGATCTTTACGGGGATCGTGGCCCTCAGCATGCTCGCCCCCACCCCTGCGACGGCAGCCGACGACGTCGTGTGCCGGTTCTCCGATTCGCGGTTCGGCGAGATCAGCGGGATGGCGCCTTCGATTCGGCACCCGGACGTCCTGTGGATCCACAACGACTCAGGGGGCGGCCCGCGGCTGTTCGCCGTGGATTCGACGACCTGCGAGACCCTCGCAACGGTGACCGTCAAGGGCGCCCGCGCTCGGGATTTCGAGGCCATGGCATCGGGACGCGATGGGAATGGCAAGCCAGTGCTCTGGCTCGGTGATGTCGGCGACAACCTCGACTCCTGGGACTCCGTGGAGGTCCTCGCCATCAGGGAGCCCAAACGACTCCGATCAAGGAGGGTGTCGGCTGAAGCCTTTTCCTTCACGTACGCCGATCGTCCGCATAATGCCGAGACGCTGCTCGCCTCCCCGCGAGGCGGGCGCCTATGGGTGGTGACGAAGCAGCTTGCCCACGGCTCGCTCTACCGGCTGCCCTCGCCGTTGCGCCCAGGGATCGTGAACGTTGCGAAGAAGCTTCAGGTCGAAGGCGGCCTCATCACCGACGGCGCGGTGTCGCCCCAAGGCGATCGGTACGTACTGCGTGACTATGTCGATGCCGTCATCTATGACGGGCTGCCGCCGGGCACGGAGGTCGCGCGCATCCGCCTGCCGTATCAGACCCAGGGCGAGGCGATCAGCTGGTCCAGCGACGGCCGATCGCTGCTCGTCACCAGTGAGCGCGACGATCGCCTTATTCGAGTGTCGGTACCACTCGTGCTGCGCCAGGCTCGTCGGGAACCGGTCGCACGATGAGGATGACGAGCGCGAGGGCGAGGAATGCGGGAACGAGCAGGAACGCCTCATGGAACCCGATCACATCGGAAAGTGCACCGAGGCCGAAGGGTGCGAGTGCAATGGCGATGCTGCCTGCGACGGACGCAGCGGCTGCTGCGTGATCGGTGAGGCCGCCTGACGAGCGAACTGCGCGGGCAAGCCCTAGCGGCCAGTGGACCCCGATCCCAATCCCGGTGATGAGCATGCCAAGGATGACGATGGGCCACTCGGTGAAACCCCAGGCGAATGCAAACCCGAAGAGCGCCAGCACGATCGAGCCCTTAAGTATGGACTCGGTGTTGAAGCGAAGGGCGAGCCTAGACCCGAAGGAGCGTCCGATGAACATGCCTCCGACAACCGCCGCGAGGGAGGAGGCTGCGGCAGCGGGGCCGAAGTTGCAGCGCTCCCGCAGGAGGTCAGCGCCCCAGAAGGTGAGGGAGAACTCGGTCGCAAGGAAGCACATGAGCGCGGCGAGCGTCCAGTAGACGCGACGAGGCAGGTGACGCCCGTCGTGATGCCGGGCGACTCTGCCCGCCTGCCCGAACACGGCGACTTGCCCTCCGCGGATGATCTCTGTGATCACAAAAGCAACCACCACGGACCACATGCCGAATCTCCAGCCCAACAGGGTGGCGACACCGATGCCGACGACGAGCGGAGCGATGAGCCCGGCAAATGAGGCCAACGCAGTCGACTCGGTGAGTGAGGAGGGGCCCGCCTCGCCCTGATGGTCGAGGATGAAGGCGTTCAAAGAGATAAGGAGAATTGCGCCGGCAAATCCGGCGAAGAAGATGCCGGACAGCGTGACGGGGAGGCCACCTGGTGCGGTGTAGACCAAGATCCCGGCAGCGGTCGCGATTGTCGCGATGCGCACGACATGTCCTCGGCCCCACCGATCGATGACCCGGGCTGCGAGTAGGCCACCGAGGAGTCCTCCAAACGCCAGGAGGCTCGCGTGGATCGATGACACCGAGCGTGACGTGCCCTGCTCGTCACGCAGCAGCGCAAGCGTTGCACCGAAGGAGTAAAGGAACCATGCGTAGCAGCACATTTGCGCATAGGCGATCCACGTGGGACGGTCGCGCACCGGGGTCGTGCTGAGTCGCGTGACGACTGCCCCCTCGTTCATGACGTGGGCGTCACTACTGCAACTGCCCAATGACGTGGTCAATCGAGCGCATGAGCTGGCGGACGTCGGCAGGCTCCACCGCAGGGAAGACCGCGATGCGCAACTGGTTCCTGCCGAGCTTGCGGTAGGGCTCCGTGTCGAGGATGCCGTTGGCGCGCAGGGTCTTTGCGATGACAGTCGCGTCGATCGTCTCATCGATGTCTATGGTGGCGACGACTCCTGACCGCTTCGCAGGATCGGCGACGAACGGGGTTGCGACGCTGCTCGCCTCAGCCCAGTCGTACACGATGCCGGAGGATTCGCTCGTACGGGCCACGCACCAGTCGAGCCCGCCATTGGCATTGAACCAGTCGACCTGCTCGGCCATCATGAGGATGGTGGCGAGGGCCGGCGTGTTGTAGGTCTGGTCCTGGCGCGAGTTGTCGATCGCGGTCTGCAGGTCGAGGAAGGGCGAGATCCACCGGTCGCTCGCCTTGATCCGCGCCGCTCGCTCGATCGCGGCGGGCGACATGAGCGCGAACCACAGGCCGCCATCGGATCCGAAGCTCTTCTGAGGCGCGAAGTAGTAGGTATCGAACTGCTCGGGGTCGACGGCCAGGCCACCGGCGCCCGAGGTGGCGTCGATGATCATCAGGGAGCCGGCATCGGCGCCGGTGACCCGCTGCGGCGCGATGGCGACGCCGGTCGAGGTCTCGTTGTGCGGGCTGCAGTACGCGTCGATGCCTGCCTCGGCGAGGAAGGCTGGTGCGTCGCCCGGATCCGCGGTGATGATCGTGGGATCGCCGAGGAATGGCGCCTCCTTCACGCCGCTCGCGAACTTCGCGCCGAACTCGCCGAAGGTGAGGAACTGGGCACGGTCCTCGATGAGCCCGAACGCGGCGATGTCCCAGAATGCGGTCGAACCCCCGTTGCCGAGGACGACCTCGTAGCCCTCGGGGAGGGAGAACAGCGACGCGAGCCCGGAACGCAGGCGCCCGACCTGCGACTTCACGGTGGCCTGCCGATGCGAGGTTCCGAGGTATGACTGCCAGACGCCGGCGAGGGCGGTGACCTGCTCCTCGCGCACCTTCGACGGGCCTGATCCGAAGCGGCCATCGGCCGGGAGGAGATCGGCGGGGATTCGGATTGCGTCGGTCACGTTGGAGCTCCGGTCTGTGGGCAAGAGGAATGTGCGAGCGAGGTGAGGTGAGGATCGATGCAGTGCGGGTCAGATGAAGCGCTGGTTCAGAGGCCGGGTGAGTAGCCCGTTGGCGCGACCATGTCCGGATCCCACCCGGGGACGGCCTCGGGCTTGCGCGGGGCCGGACCGACGTAGCGGGCGGAGGGGCGAATGAGGCGTCCGGTCTTCTTCTGCTCGAGCACATGCGCACTCCACCCGGCGAGGCGGGCGCACGTGAACATGGACGTGAACAGGTGAGCGGGCACCTGGGCGAAGTCGAGCATGATCGCGGCCCAGAACTCGACATTCGTCTCGAGGACGCGGTCGGGCCGACGCGTGCGCAACTCGGCGAGAGCAGCCTGTTCAAGTGCGGCTGCGACCTCGTAGCGCTCGGCGCCGAGCTCGTGGGCGGTGCGGCGCAGCACCCGGGCGCGTGGATCCTCGGCACGGTAGACGCGATGGCCGAAGCCCATGAGTCGCTCGCCACGGTCCAGCACGCCGCGGACGTAGGCATCGGCGTCGCCCGTGCGCTCGACCTCCTCGATCATGTGGAGCACCCGGGCGGGGGCACCGCCGTGCAGCGGGCCGCTCATGGCACCGACGGCGCCCGACATTGCGGCGGCGACATCGGCCCCGGTCGAGGCGATGACGCGACTGGTGAAGGTCGATGCGTTCATGCCGTGCTCGGCGGCGGAGACGAAATACGCGTCCATGGCCTGAATGTGACGCGGCTCTGGCTCACCGCGCCAGCGGATCATGAATCGCTCGACGACCGTGTCCGCCTGGTCGATCTGGGACTGGGGGATCATCGGCTGGCCGAGGCCACGGGCCGACTGCGCGACGAAGGAGAGCGCCATCACCGAGACGTGGGCGAGATTCTCGCGGGCGGTGTCATCGTCGATGTCGAGGAGGGGCTTGAGACCCCAGGCCGGCGCGAGCATCGCGATCGCGGACTGCACGTCGACCCGGACGTCACCTGAGTGAATGGGAATCGGGAATGGCTCTGCCGGCGGCAATCCGGGGTTGAACTCGTTGTCGACGAGCAGGCCCCAGACGTTGCCGTATGAAACGCGTCCGACGAGGTCCTCGATATCGACGCCGCGGTAGCGGAGGGCGCCTCCGTCGCGGTCGGGCTCTGCGATCTGGGTCTCGAATGCGATGACGCCTTCGAGGCCGGGCACGAATTCAGGCATGTGATGCTCCTCCAACAGTTATTGTCACATCCAACCCGACCCGCATGTCCGTGGCGTGTCCGGGTCGCGTGAACGTGACGTGCGTCGCCTCAGCGGCCGTTTCGTGGTTGGGTCTGGTCATGAGCCTTTGGACGCCCCCGCCGGACGATGCACCCCGACGCCTTGCCGATCTGCGTGTCTCCTACGACACGGGCACCCTTGCAGCCGAGGACCTCTCGGACAATCCGCTGGACTCGTTTCACTCGTGGTTCGCCGAGGCGGAGGCGGCCGGTATGCCCGAGCCGAATGCGATGGTCCTGGCGACCGCGACATCGGGGGCCGCGCCGAGCGCCCGCACGGTCCTCCTCAAGCAGGCCGATGCCCGCGGGTTCGTCTTCTACACGAACCTGGCATCGCGCAAGAGCGGTGAACTGCGCGAGAATCCGCAGGCCTCGCTCGTGTTCCCGTGGTTCGCCATGCATCGTCAGGTCTGCGTCGTCGGGTCTGCTGAGCTGATCGGGCGAGATGAGGTCGAGGAGTACTTCCGGTCGCGGCCGCGGGGGTCAAGGCTCGGAGCGTGGGCGAGCGAGCAGTCGTCGGTGATCGAGGACCGGGGAACCCTCGAGGAGCGGTACGCGAGCCTGGACGCCGAATTCGGCGACGATGTCCCGGTTCCCGAGTTCTGGGGTGGCTGGCTCATCCGGCCGGTCACGGTGGAGTTCTGGCAGGGACGTCCCTCGCGGCTCCACGACCGGCTGCGCTTTCGAAGGTCCGGCGATGTCGCGGCTCCCCTCGACGAGTCAGCTCCCCTCGACGAGTCAGCTCCCCTCGACGAGTCAGCTCCCCTCGACGAGTCAGCTCCCCTCGACGAGTCAGCTCCCCTCGACGAGTCAGCTCCCCTCGACGAGTCA
>WLOY01000062.1 GCA_009699015.1 Actinomycetota bacterium
AGCGGGAGGGTGGACGCGGTGGCGAACCTGCCCGCGATCTCCTTCATGTCGTTCACGCCGTCGCGGCCCACGTAGTCGATGCACACGTCGAGCAGGTGAGCGCCGTCGCGGATCTGGGCGCGGGCGATCTCGACGCAGTCATCCCAGCGCTGCTCGAGCATGGCATCGCGGAAGGCCCGCGAGCCGTTGGCGTTCGTGCGCTCGCCGATCGACAGGTACGTGGTGTCCTGACGGAATGGCACCGCTTGGTACAGCGACGCCGCGGAGGCGTCCGACTGCGGGGAGCGTGCGGAGATCTCCCGGCCGCGAACTCGGTCGACGACGGCCTTGAGGTGCGCCGGCGTGGTGCCGCAGCAGCCGCCGACGAGGCCGAGTCCGTAGTCGCGGACGAATGCCTCGTGCGCATCGGCGAGTTCGTCGGCACTGAGCGGGTAGTAGGCGCCGTCTGAGGTGAGGATTGGCAGGCCGGCGTTCGGCATCGCCGAGATGCCGATCCGCGCGGAACGCGAGAGCGTGCGCAGGTGCTCGCTCATCTCGCTTGGTCCGGTTGCGCAGTTGAGGCCGATCATGTCGATGCCGAGCGGCTCGAGTGCGGTGAGCGCCGCCCCGATCTCGGTGCCGAGGAGCATGGTCCCGGTCGTCTCGACGGTGACCTGGGCGATGATCGGCAGGTCGGCGCCGGCTGCCGTCAGCGCCCGGCGGGCGCCGAGGAGCGCTGCCTTCGCCTGGAGGAGGTCCTGGGCGGTCTCGACGAGGATTGCATCGACGCCTCCCTCGATCATGCCCGCGACCTGGATCTCGTAGGCATCGCGCAGGTGGGCGAACGGTGCGTGGCCGAGCGAGGGCAGTTTCGTCCCGGGGCCGACCGATCCGAGCACCCATCGCGGGTGCTCCGGCGTGTACCAGGCGTCGGCCGACGTGCGGGCGATGACGGCGCCGGCGCGTGCGAGCTCGAAGATGCGGTGCTCGATGTCGTACTCGGCAAGGTTCGCGAAGTTCGCGCCGAAGGTGTTCGTCTCGACGCAGTCGACGCCGACCTCGAAGTAGGCATCGTGCACGGACGCGACGATGTCGGGCCGCGTGACGTTGAGGATCTCGTTGCAGCCCTCGTACCCCTCGAAGTCGTCGAGGGAGGGGTCGGCGGCCTGGAGCATCGTGCCCATCGCTCCGTCGGCAACGACGACGCGGGTGGAAAGTGCCGTGCGGAGCGAGGTGTTCTGGGGGCTCATAGTGACCGCAGTCTACCGAGGGCGCTGCCTGCTGCCCGCTCACGCGATAGCGTGACGTGCGTGACATGGCGTGAGCAATGCGGCCCCGGATCGGCGCATGCGTCGAGGGGAGGAACCCGGTGACGGAGGTCGTGCTCCGGACCTCCGACGGACTCGTGAGCGCCGCATCAGTCCATGCGACTGCGGCTGCCACCGGGGTGCCGGTGATCCTCCTGCACGGCCTGTCGCAGCAGCGCAGGTTCTGGGACCCGGTGGTCTCGCGGATGCGCCACGCACCGGTCGTGACGCTCGACCAACGGGGACACGGGGAATCGACCGCTGGGCCGGATGCCGACTACTCGATCGATCGCTGCGCCCGCGACGTCATCGAGCTCGCGGAGTCACTTGCCTACCCCGGAATCCACGTCGTCGGCCACTCGTGGGGAGGTGCCGTCGCACTGCGGGTCGCGGCCGCCGCACCGGGTCTCGTCGAGTCCTGCTGCCTCATCGACGGCGGGTTGTCGACTCCCAGCGCCCCAAGGTCGCCCGGGTCGGACCCGGCCATTCGCGCCGCGCTCCTCGAGCGGCTCCGGCCGCCGGACCTCGGCATCCCGATCGACGACATCTGGGCGATCATCGCCGGCGGCCTGGGCGATGCCTGGTCCGATGAGGCGCAGCGAGCCCTCGTCCCGACGTATTCGGTCGAGCCGGACGGCACCGCGCGGACCGTGATCGGAATCGACCGCCACATGGCCGTGCTCGAGGGCCTCCTCGACTACGACCCGTGGCCCGACGCCGAGGCAGTTCGCGGGCCTATGTGGGCGGTCTTCTGCGAGCCGCGCGGACTGCAGGCTGATGAGTCTCGTCTTCGGGTCATCGAACGCGCACAGCGGCTGCCGACCGCGTACGTCCAGCGTTGGAATGGGGCCCTGCACGACGTACCCTTGCAGTGGCCGGCACTCGTCGCCGGCCTCGTGGACAGTCTCGTAGAGTCACGCTCGGGCGGTCGTGCACGGAGCAGCTGAATGCGGAACGGCACGGTCATGTTGGGGGTCTGCAGTTCATGAATGGGGTCAGCGCTTGATCGAGGTCGATGGTCTGCCCGAGCTCGTCGACCCCGTCCTCATTGCGGCGTTCGAGGGCTGGAACGACGCTGGCGAGGCTGCGTCCGGAGCCATCGCGCACCTTCGTGATGTCTGGGATGCCCAGGCGCTCGTCGACCTCGACTCCGAGGAGTACTACGACTACCAGGTGAACCGGCCGCACATCGCGACCGGCGAGGACGGCACGAGGCAGCTCACCTGGCCGAGCACCCGGCTCTACATCGCACGGGTGCCGCTCTACCCCCGCGACATCGTGCTCGTCCAGGGCATCGAGCCGAACATGAAGTGGCAGCAGTTCGTGCGCGAGATCCTCGGCCTGGCCGCCGAGCTCGACGTCCAGATGGTCATCACCTTGGGTGCACTCCTGTCCGACACCCCGCATACCCGCCCGGTCCCGGTCATCGGCACGACGACTGACCTCGCCCTCATCGCCTCGATGGACCTCGAGACCCCCCAGTACGAGGGGCCGACCGGGATCGTCGGCGTCATCCAGGATGCCTGCGGCCAGTTCGGCATCCCGGCCGTCTCGCTTTGGGCCTCGGTCCCCCACTATGTCGCGCAGCCGCCCTGCCCGAAGGCGACATTGGCCCTCATCCGCAGGGTTGAGGACCTGCTCGACCTGCCGGTCCCGCTGGCCGACCTCGTCGATGAGTCGCGTGCCTGGGAGGCCGGCGTCGACGAGCTCGCGTCGGAGGACGAGGAGGTCGCCGACTACGTTCATCAGCTCGAGGAGGCGCGCGATACCGCCGACCTGCCGGAGGCGAGCGGCGAGGCCATCGCCCGCGAGTTCGAACGCTACTTGCGCCGCCGCGCCGACGACACTTAGTCCCGCTGCAGGAAGTCGCACTGGCCTGCCTGCGGCCACGTGCGGCTCACGCACCGGGCGAGCAGTGCCGCCGTAATGAGCCTTGATCGTCCGCGTGCCATCGGGAATGCCTTGCTGCTGATAAGGATGATGCCTGGATGGGTTCGTCCCTGCCCGGCCCAGAGGTTGCTCAGCGCGACGAATTCACGGATGTTGTCGGTCACGAGAATTCGTCCCTCGCGAACTGCCGCTTCCAGCACGTCTGCGTCAGGGCTGCCCCCAGGTCTAGGCGAGCGCTGACCGCGTCACAGTCGTGCCCCGCCTGAGTCAGTTGCATGGCGATCGACATGGGGAGCACCTCACCCGAGAAGGAGCAAGCTCACCCGAGAAGCGCAAGGCGACGCTCCAGAGATGCTGCGGTGCTGACCTCGGCGCGGTCGGCTTCCGCGAGGAGTCCGTCGATCTCGTCCGGATAGTCCGTGTAGTAGGCGATCGCCGCGCTGAGTACTGACCGAGCACCCACCATGAACGACATCGTGGGTGCATGCAGTTGGGAAGCAAGGGGGCGCCGCCCTTGCCCAGCCGGAACCTCGCCGGGCCTATCTGAGGGCGAGGTACCGCTCGATCGAGCGCGCCGACGCCAGGTCGCTGACCGCTGTCGGGCGGCCCGTCTCGATGGCGTCGAGGATCCCGAGCGCGACCCTCTTGCCGAGCTCGACCCCCCATTGGTCGAACGAGTTGATGCCCCACACGGCGCCCTGCACGAAAACGCTGTGCTCGTAGAGCGCGACGAGCGCCCCGAGCGTGTAGGGGTTGAGCTCCTCGAACATGAGGACGGAGGTTGGGCGGTCACCAGGCATCACCTTGTGGGCGACGAGCTCCTCGGGGGTGCCGTCCGCGCGCACCTCATCGGCCGTCCGGCCGCGTGCGAGCACTGATGCCTGCGCGAGGGCATTCGCGACGAGCATGTCCTGCTGGCGGCCGAGCGGGTTCGGGGTTCGGGCCACGACGATGACGTCGCATGCGACGGTGCTCGTGCCCTGGTGCAGCAGTTGGTAGAACGAGTGCTGACCATTCGTACCGGGCTCTCCCCACACGATCGCCCCGGTCGGGCACGATGACGGCGTGCCGTCGGCGCGCACGCCCTTGCCGTTGCTCTCCATCGTGAGCTGCTGGAGGTAGGCCGGGAACCTCGCGAGGTACTGCGAGTACGGGAGCACCGCGGTCGTCGGGATATCGAGGAAGTCGCGATTCCAGACGGCGACGAGGCCCATGAGGACGGGGAGGTTCTCGCTGGGCTCAGCGTTCGCGAAATGGACGTCCATCGCGTGGAATCCGTCGAGCATCGACCTGAAGTGCTCCGGCCCGATCGCGACCATTGTCGACAGCCCGATGGCGGACTCCATCGAGTAGCGGCCGCCGACCCAGTCCCAGAAGCCGAACATGTTCGCGGGGTCGATGCCGAACGCGGTGACGAGCTCGGCGTTCGTCGACACGGCGACGAAATGACGGCTGACGGCCGCCTCGCCATGCGCGCCCACGAGCCAGTCGCGCGCTGCTGACGCGTTTGTCATCGTCTCCTGCGTCGTGAAGGTCTTCGACGCGATGATGAACAGGGTCGTCGCTGGGTCGAGCGGACGTAGCACCTCGGTGAGGTCGGTTGGGTCGACGTTCGAGACGAAGTGGCAGCTGATTGAGCGGTCGCTGTAGTGGCGAAGGGCGAGATAGGCCATGGCGGGGCCGAGGTCCGAGCCACCGATGCCGATATTCACAACGTCGGTGATGCGCGCTCCCGTCGATCCGCGCCAATCACCCGTCCGCACGTCTTGGGCCCACGCGGACATCCGGACGAGGACCTCGGCGACATCGGCGGCGACGTCGCGGCCGCCAGTGAGCAGTGACGAACCCGGCGGCAGGAGCAGTGACGAACCAGGCGGCAGGCGCAGTGCCGTATGGAGCACGGCCCTGTCCTCGGTCGTGTTCACGTGCTCGCCGGCGAGCATCGCATTGCGGTGCTCGAGGACCCGCTGCTGCCGGGCGAGGGATTGAAGGGCCTCGAGGATGCGCGGGTCGACCCGCTGGCGGGAGATGTCCAGGCTGATGCCGGCAGCCGTGACGGTGAGCTCGTCGCAACGCGCCGGGTCGGCGTCGAGCAGGTCGCGGACGCTCATGCCCCGGCTCGAGTCGCGCAGCGACGTGAGCTCGGACCAGGCCGGGGCGATGGTCGGGTCAGCGGCAAACTCATTCGTCATGCGTGCAGCCTTCCACTAGCGTTCCTGTCGGGTGCGACCCCCGCCCCCGTCAGTCAACAGGAGTCGACGTGGCCACGCTCGCCGAAGGACGCATCTCGCTCGGAATGGTCGGACTCGGCCGGATGGGCGCCAATCTCTCCAGGCGGGCGATGCGCGACGGTCACCACGTCGCCTGCTTCGACCGCGCCCAGGATGCCGTCGCCGACCTGGTCGCCGATGGGGCGACCGGTGCATCGAGCCTCGAGGAACTCGTCGCCGCGCTCCCCGCTCCACGAACCGTCTGGGTCATGGTCCCGGCGGGCCACATCACCGAATCCGTCGTC
The DNA here is from genome assembly GCA_009699015.1 of Actinomycetota bacterium. Classification (GTDB taxonomy): domain Bacteria; phylum Actinomycetota; class Actinomycetes; order S36-B12; family S36-B12; genus WLND01. The sequence continues at coordinate 5,692 of WLOY01000062.1, forward strand.
ACCGAATTGACCTCGCTCCTGTCCCCCGGCGACTGCATCATCGATGGCGGCAACTCCTACTACCGCGACGACATCCGCCGGGGTCGGGCGAGTGCAGCCGCGGGCATCGACTACCTCGACGTCGGCACGTCCGGCGGCGTGTGGGGTCTCGAGCGCGGGTACTGCCTCATGATCGGCGGCCCCGACGCGACCGTGGGGCGTCTCGCGGCACTGTGGGACACGATCGCCCCCGGGTTCCAGACCGCGGAGCGCACCCCGGGGCGCACCGGCGATATCGCTCCCGAGGAGCGCGGCTGGCTGCACTGCGGCCCCAGTGGCGCCGGCCACTTCGTCAAAATGGTCCACAACGGCATCGAGTACGGGCTCATGGCCGCGTATGCCGAGGGCCTCAACATCCTCAAGCATGCCGACGCCGGCATGCACGCTCGCGATGCTGATGCCGAGACGGCTCCGATGAGCGACCCGCAGTTCTACCAGTACGAGATCGATGTGCCTGCGGTCGCCGAGGTGTGGCGGCGTGGCAGCGTCGTCGGGTCGTGGCTGCTCGACCTCACCGCATCGGCCCTGCAGGATTCCCCCGGGCTCGCGGAATTCGGCGGCCGGGTATCCGACAGCGGGGAAGGCCGCTGGACGGCGCTGGCCGCGATCGAGGAAGGCGTACCGGCCCCCGTGCTCACGGCGGCGCTCTACGAGCGATTCGAGTCGCAGGGCTCAGGGGCGTTCGCGCGGCAGATCCTCAGCTCGATGCGCAAGGAGTTCGGCGGTCACGACGAGAAGGCGGCCCTTCCGGCCGAGTGATGCGACGCCAGGTGACCGGTTTCATGGCAGAAGGCGGACGCCCAGCAGCGCATCGCACATCTCGGCGATGAGCCCCGGCGCCTGCGGATCGGTGCCCGTGCCCGACTGCTGCTCCATCGCCCACGCGTCGATGACGTCGAGAGCCGACGGGCACTGCATGTCATTGCTCAGGTGCTCGCGCACCCGGGCGATCACCGGGGCGGCATCGGTGCCTGCGGGCCGGGCAACCGCCCGCTGCCACAGGGCCAGGCGCTCCTCGGCGCCGGTGAGCCCATGCTCCGTCCAGGCCCAGTTCGAGCGGTAGTGATGCGCGAGGAGCGCGAGCCGGATCGCCGCCGGGTCGTGGCCCTCGTGCCGCAGCTGCGAGACGAACACGAGGTTGCCCCGCGACTTCGACATCTTGTGGCCCTGCCAGGCGACCATGCCCGCGTGGGCATAGTGGCGGGCGTAGGGCCACTCGCCGGTGAGCACCTGAGCCTCCGACGCGCCCATCTCATGGTGCGGGAATGCCAGGTCGCTGCCGCCGCCCTGGACGTCGATGGTCATCCCGAGCGTGTCGAGCGCGATGGCGACGCACTCGATGTGCCAGCCCGGCCTGCCGTGGCCGAGCGGGGTGTCCCACGCCGGCTCGTCGGGCCGGGCATCCTGCCAGACGAGGCAGTCGAGCGGATGCCGCTTGCCGGGGCGGTCGGGGTCGCCTCCCCGCTCGGCGAACTCGGCGATCATCTGCGCCTCGTCGAGGTTGGCGACGGTCCCGAACCTCGGATCGGCATGGACGGAGAAATAGAGGTCATCGTCGACGGCGTAGACGGCCCCCTTGACCTGGAGGTCCTCGACGTAGCGGGCTACCGACGGGATCGACTCGACAGCCCCGAGGTAGTCGCGCGGCGGGATGACGTTGAGCGCCGACATGTCCTCGCGGAACAGCGCGGTCTCGCGATCGGCGATGACCCGCCAGTCCTGCCCGGTCGCGACGGCCCGCTCGAGGAGCGGGTCGTCGATGTCGGTGACGTTCTGGACGTAGTGGACGTCATGCCCGGCATCGAGCCACACCCGCTGCACGATGTCGAACGCGACATACGTGGCCGCGTGACCCATGTGGGTGGCGTCGTACGGGGTGATGCCGCAGACGTACATGCGGGCGACCGGGCCCGGCTCGGTTGGCCGGACGGTGCCGGTCGCGGTGTCGTAGAGGTCAAGGCCCCTGCTGACGCCGGGAAGGGACGGTACTGGGGGCACGCTCCACGAATCCACGTCGTGAGCCTATCCACCGGTGCCGGTCAGAACACCGGACCTGCTGACGGTGCCGGTCAGAACACCGGCCATGGAATAGACGGCCAGTCCTCCGACGGCACCGGGAACACCCCGTGCTCGATGAGCTCGTCGATCCGGGCCGTGAGCGCGCAGGCCTCGGCCGTCGTGAGCCAGTCGGTGACGACCTCGGCCTCGCTCGTGTCGAGGAGTGCGCGCAGTCGCCGCAGGGTTGCGAGAAGTTGAGCAGGGATGGGCACGCCGGACCACCCCCACAGCACCGACCGCAGCTTGCCCTCCTCGTGGAAGGTGAGTCCGTGGTCGATGCCCCAGATGCGGCCTGCGGTGTCGACGAGCAGGTGGCCGCCCTTCCGGTCGGAGTTGTTCGTGATGGCATCGAGGAGCGCTATCTCCTGGACGGCCTCAAGGTCGGCGTGGACGAGCCTGATCGGGGCTCCCTGACCGGACTGCCCCTCCAGGACGCTCATCCACCCGGGATGCTCGGCGTCGATCGCCACGAGGTCGACGACCCCGGCGGACGGGTCCTCCTCGATCCACTCCTGGCACATGCCCGGCCCGGCCGGGCCGTCGTCGCGCCATACGGTGGTCGGGATGACGTCCCAGCCGGCCAGCCGGGCCAGCTCATAGGTCGCGATCTCGCGGCCGGCGAGATGGCCGTCCGGGAAATCCCATAGGGGTCGCTCCCCGCTCACCGGCTTGTAGACGCAGAGCAGTTCGACACCGCCGGCGGACGTGACCTTGCAGCGCAGGGTCTGGTTCGACGCCGCGACAAGGCGGCCCTCGATGACGAGTTCGCCGGTTGCCAGTGCCGCCGCGAGCTCATCCCGCGGCAGGCGTTCTGCCTCGCTCATGACCGGCGTCGGTAGCCGTTCGCCCGGGGGCACACGTGCCCGGCCGGGTCCAGGGGCTGGGTGCAGAACGGGCACGGCGGCCGACCGGCACCCGCGACGATCTGGGCGCGTGCGGCGAATGAACGCGCATACGACGGGGTGAGCCAGACGCGGAGGGTGTCGGTGCCGTCGGCATCGTCATCGGCAATGTCTGGGACTCCGGTGTCGTCCTCGGCGACCGCGTGGGCCTCGACGACGACCCGCGAGGTCGCCTCGTCCCAGCCGAGGGCCATGGCGCCGACCCGGAACTCCTCGATGAGCGGAACGTCGAGCGGCTGCGCGTCGCTCTCCGAGCCCGTGTCGGGGATCGGGACGTCGGGTGACCGGGTGTCGCGCACCTCGTCGAGCAGTTGGTCGAGCCGCTCGGCGAGGACGATCACCTGCTGCTTCTCGACGACGACGCTCGTGACCTGATTGCCCGATCGGGCCTGGAGGAAGAAGGTTCGCTCCCCCGGCATGCCGATGGTGCCGACGACGAAGCGATCGGGCGACTGGAACTCAAAGACCTGACGTGGCACGCCTTGACCTTACCTGCTGACGGGCACGCCTGCCCGTCTCATCCGGCGCCGCCTCCGACAGCAGCGTCACTCGTTCGGCGCTTTCGCTTCGCGCCCTTCGCGGGGGCGAGGGAGGATAGATCGCCGCCCGTGTCGTTCGTCCGAAGGACGAATGGCCGCAGTTTCGTGTAGCGGATGACGCTGACGGAGCAGGGGTCGACGGAGATGCGCTGGAACTGGTCGAGGTGGACGCCGAGCGCATCGGCGATGATCGCCTTGATGACATCGCCGTGGCTCACGGCAACGTAAACCGCCTCCTCGCCGAGTCGGCCATTCCATTCGCGCACCGCCCCGACGGCGCGGTGCTGCATCTGGGCGAGCGACTCCCCCTCGGGCCCGGGGAACACGGCCGCACTGGGATGCGCCTGGACGACGCTCCACATCGGCTCCTTCGACAGCTCCTTGAGCGGCCGGCCCGTCCAGTCGCCGTAATGGCACTCGCCGAGCCTTTCATCGGTGTGCCGCTCGACGGTGCCCGCCTGCGCCGCCCAGATCACGTCGGCAGTCTGCTGCGTGCGGTCGAGCGGGGAGGCCACCACGGCTGCGAGCCCCAGAACCGACAGCCGGGCCGCGACTGCATCGGCCTGGGATTCGCCGTGCTCGTCCAGGAAGACGCCGGGGGTCCAGCCGGCGAGGACTCCGTCGGCGTTCGCCTTCGTTCGTCCGTGCCTGACGAGGATGAGGGTGGTCATGCTCACGAGCGTAAGGCGCGACTCCGACTGGAGCACAATGGGCTCATGATTCGGGGAATGGGCCTCTACGGTGCCGACAGTGCCCTGGCGCTCCAGGATGTCCGCAGCTGGGAGATGCCGGGCGACAGCCCGGTCGAGCCCAAGCTCCTCGACCTCAAGGAGCGCTGCCGGGCCAACCCCGGGTCCTTCGTATGGCTCGGGCTCTTCGAGCCGACGAAGGCCGAGCTCGCTCTGGTCGCCGACGTATTCGAGCTGTCCCACCTTCAGGTCGAGGATGCCGCGAACGATGCGCAGCGGCCGAAGGTGGAGGTGGGCCCGCCGGGCCGCGTGTTCGTCATCGCGAAGGTCCTCGACTACATCGAGCGGTCATCTGATGTCCAGACCGGGCAGCTCGCGGTGTTCATCGGCCCCTGGTTTGCCGTGACTGTGCGGTTCGGCCAGATCGGCGACCTGCGCGGGATCCGCGAGCGACTCGAGACCAGCCCCGACCTGCGCGCCCACGGGCCCGTCTCCGTCCTCTACTCCGTCCTCGACCGCGTCGTCGACGGCTACCTCACCGTCACCGACGAGATAGCGCAGGACATCGAGGACGTCGAGACCGAGGTGTTCTCCGGCATCCCGGAGAACAACAATGCCAACCGCATCTACCGGCTCAAGCGCGAGAACGTGGAGATCCGCCGGGCGGTCTCACCCCTCGTGCCCTTCGCCCACGCGTGGGTCACCGAGTCCAACACCTGGATCCCGTCCGACATGCTCCCCTACTTCCGCGACATCGGCGAGCACCTGCTACGCGCATCGGACTCGACGGAGTCGAGCGACAACCTGCTCATGACGATGCTCATGGCCTCGACCTCGCTGCAGGACCTCCAGCAGAACCGCGACATGCGCAAGATCAGCTCCTGGGTCGCGATCGCCGCCGTGCCCACCATGATCGCCGGCATCTACGGAATGAACTTCGACTACATGCCCGAGCTCCACCAGCCCTGGGGCTACCCGGCGGTGCTCCTCCTCATGGGCACCGCGTGCTTCTCGCTCTACCGGGCGTTCAAGCGATCAGGCTGGTTGTGACGACCGCGGCCGCCGTGCCGACCAGGACCAGCCCAGCGCTGGTGATGGCGGCCGGCTGAGACCCGACGGACCAGTTGCGGTGCGACACTGCCCGCTCCCTGCGTCGGCTCCTCGCGATGACGATCGCCGCCGCGATGAGGGCCGCACCGATGACGAGGAGCGCGAAGGCTGCCCAGAGGACTCCGGGGAAGAAGACGCTCATCACGATCGGCATGCCCTGTAGCGAGCCGACTGCCGCGATCACGAGAAGCATGAAATCGCGGAAGAGCACGGCCGCGATGACAAGCGCGGCGAGCGTGATGAGCAGCAGCACGGCACCCGGCCGGCTCTGGCTCTCCAGCTCCCCTCCCATGGTCGTCATCGCCGCGAAGACGGCCACGATCGACCCGAGCGCGAACCCGAGGCCGCGCGGCTTCACGATGCCACCCCATGCGAGCAGGAACCAGGCGACGCTCACCCCCCAGACCATTGCGCCGATCTTCGCGTCGGGCGCGATGATGGCGCTCGGCTCGGGCAGCATCGCAGCGCCCGATCCGGCCACTGCGACGATGCTCGCGAACAAGGCCAGGTGCTGGAGCGGCTGCCGGTGGAGGAGCCACAGCACCGCCGCCACCGGTATCGCCACCCCGGCCGTGAGGAGGACGAGTTGCTCGTCGACGAGGTCGAGGTACTCGTTGCCGGCGAAGCCGACGACACCCGCCCACGCGATCGTGGCGCCGAACCACAGCACGGACCGAAGCCGGGTGCCCGGCCCGCCGAGTGACTGCGGCACCACGAAGCCCGCCGCGAGGAGGAGCACGAATGCCGCCCCGATGGTCGCCAGTCGAATCGGGGCGGTGAATTCCTCCCAGAACTGGCTGAGGACGAGGATGAACGCGGTGAGGATGATGACGCCGCCGAGGTAGCCGAGCGCCTCGATCAGCAGCGAGGTGCGATGTTCAGGATGCGCAGGCGCTGCCAACTCCGGGGCTGCCAACTCCGGCTCCGGCTCCGTCGCCGGGGTCACCGACTCGGTCATCTGGTCTGCCGTCGCCGTCACGTCCTCTTGCATCACGTCCTCGCGCATGACCGCAGCCTGCTCCGGGGTGATGACGCCGTCGGTCAGCCAGTGGTCGATCGAGCGCCGCAGGTCATCCGGGGCGATGAGGCCGCCGGCCTGCTCCATCGGGTTCTTGTCCATGTCTCCAAGGTGCGTCGGAGCATCCACGGCGCCAAGGGCCGTTCGTCATGGCGCGCTAGCCCGCAGGCCCCGGTGAATGCTCGCCTCAGGCGACGAGGACCCCGGTGAGGAGCAGGACGATGAGGAGCAGTCCCAGGGCGATGCGGTAGATGACGAACGGCAGGTACGACCGGGTCGTGACCCAGCGCAGCAGCCAGGCGATGACGGCGAATCCGGTGAAGAACGCGATGACGGTCGCGAGGATGGTCGGTCCCCAGGCGACCGCCGGGTCGCTGCTGATCTTCGTCGCCTCGTACAGGCCCGAGGCGACGACGGCCGGGATGGCCAGGAGGAAGGCGTAGCGCGCCGACGCCTCGCGGGTGTAGCCGAGGGCCAGCCCGGTGGAGATGGTGGCGCCGGACCGCGAGACCCCCGGGATGAGCGCGAGGGCTTGGCCGAGGCCGAAGAGGATGCCGTCCTTCGCATTGAGGTTCGCGAGGGCCAGGCGGTGACGGCCGAGGGCGTCGGCAACGCCGAGGATGATGCCGAAGACGATGAGGGTGCCAGAGACGAGCCACAGGTTCCTGGCCGCGGTCTCGATCTGGTGCGAGAACGTCAGGCCCAGCACCGCGATCGGGATGGTGCCGACGATGATGTACCAGCCCATTCGCGCATCGATGCTCGAGCGCAGGGCGGGCTTCACGAGCGACCTTGCCCATGCCGAAATGATGCGGGCGATGTCGCGCCTGAAGTAGACGATGACGGCGAGCTCGGTGCCGATCTGGCTTACGGCCGTGAACGCGGCGCCCGGGTCCTGCCAGCCGAGCAGCTGGCTGACGACGAAGATATGCGCGCTCGAGGAGATCGGGAGGAACTCCGTGATGCCCTGGACGAGTCCGAGAACAACGGCCTCGAGCCAGGAGATCGGAACCACTAGCCGTCCAGCCCGGCCTCGACGAGTATTTCGCTCATGGTCACGAGGGCTGCCGTGCGCTCCTCGAGGCTAGAGGCCGTCGGGCTGATGGTGAGGGTCGTGACGCCAGCCTCGGCGTAGGCGGAGAGTCGATCGCGGACGCGCTCGCGCGGGCCGATGAGCGAGGTCTGGTCGATGAAGTCGAATGGCACGGCGCCTGCCGCGCCGAAGTAGTCCTTCGACATGAACCGGGCCTGGATGTCGTCGGCCTCGGCCTCGAATCCCATGCGGCTGGCGAGCTGGTTGTAGAAGTTGGTCTCCTTGCTGCCCATCCCGCCGATGTATAGCGCCGCGTACGGACGGATCTGGTTCGCGCACTCGGCGATGTCGTCGCCGAACGAGACCGGGACGGTCGGCACGATGTCGAAGCCCTCGAGGCTGAGGCCGGCGCGCTCGCGTCCGGCGCGAATGTGGGCCATGGAGTCGGCGGAATGCTCCGGGGAGTAGAAGATCGCGAGCCAGCCGTCGGCGATCTCGCCGGCGAGCTCGAGGTTCTTCGGCCCGATCGCCGCGAGGTAGACCGGGATGTTCTCGCGCACCGGGTGGACGGTGAGCGTGAGTGCCTTGCCGGGTCCGTCGGGGAGCGGAAGCGTGAAGAACTCGCCTTCGAACGAGACGCGCTTGCGGGCGAGTGCCATGCGCACGATCGAGACATATTCGCGGGTGCGCTGCAGTGGCTTCGTGAAGCGCACGCCGTGCCAGCCCTCGGATACCTGCGGGCCCGAGACGCCTAGGCCGAGTCGGAACCGGCCGCCGGAGAGGCTGTCGAGGGTCGCAGCGGTCATCGCGGTGTTGGCGGGGGTGCGGCCGGGAATCTGGAACACCGCGGAGCCGACGTCGATCGAGGTGGTCTGTGCGGCGATCCAGGCGAGGACGGTTGCGGCGTCCGAGCCGTAGGCTTCCGCTGCCCATGCGACGGCGTACCCGAGCCGGTCGGCCTCCCTCGCGAGTTGCAGGTTGTCCGCATCGTTTCCGGCTCCCCAGTAGCCGAGATTCACGCCCAAGCGCATATGTGCCTCCTCAAGGTCATCGAGAGCCTATGCCTTCGGGCCGACACCGCCCAGTGACCCCCGGGGCGCTTGCGGGTACCCCGCCCAAGGCGGCCCCCGGACGAGTACCGTGCCCGTATGGAGCAGCGACCCCTCGGACGATCGGGCCTTTGGGTGGGTCGCTTCGCACTCGGGACGATGTCGTGGGGCCGCGGGACCGATGAGTTTGACGCGCGTGACCAACTCGCCGCCTTCCTCGACGCGGGCGGAACCCTCATCGACACCGCTGACGTCTATAGCGACGGCGTTGCGGAGCAGATGCTCGGCGAGTTCCTCAAGGAGTTCGAGGCGCGCGATCAGGTTGTCATCGCGACGAAGGCGGGATCGAAGGCAGGGCCGGAGCGGCGGTTCGACACCTCGCGGTCGCACATACTGCGCAGCCTCGACGAGTCGCTCGCCCGCCTGCGCACCGATCACGTCGACCTGTGGCAGTTGCACGCGTGGGACCCGATGACCCCGATGGACGAGACCCTCGCTGCCGTCGACGAGGCCGTTCGCTCCGGCAGGGCCCGCTATGCGGGCATCTCGAACTATTCCGGCGCCCAGGCGGCCCGCGCCGCGACGTGGCAGCGGGCCGTGCCCGGCCGCACGCCGATCGTCGCGGCCCAGATGGAGTATTCGTTGCTCGAGCGTGGCATCGAGCGGGAGCTCATCCCGGCTGCCCAGTCGCTAGGACTTGGGATCCTCGCGTGGTCACCGCTCGGCCGCGGGGTCCTCACCGGCAAGTACCGCCACGGGATGCCGAGCGACTCGCGTGGCGCCAATGCCGAGACGGCAGGCTGGGTTCAGGTCTACCTCGATGAGCGGGGGCGAAGCATCGTCGATGCCCTCGCGATTGCCGCTGATGGCCTAGGCGCCTCCCCCACCGAGGTCGCGCTCGCCTGGCTGCGCGACCGCCCGGGGGTGGTCGCGCTCATTCTCGGCGCACGCACGAATAATCAGCTCATCGCTGCGCTCGCGGCCGAGGAACTCGTGCTTCCCGATGAAATCCTGCGGGCGCTCGACGAGGTCTCGGCCCCTCCCCTCGGCTATCCCGAGGCAGGCTGGGCACAGCGGCGCTAGCAGGAGGATTGATGCGGCAGCGAACCCCAGAAAAGCTTTGGGAATGCAAGGAACTGGACCGCATCCACATCTCTCCCTAGGGTCGGAAGGCTGGCACTCAGCAGGCTCGCAGGAACCGATCCAGCACACGCACGCCGAACTGCAGTCCATCCACCGGCACGCGCTCGTCGACCCCGTGGAACATCCGCCAGTAGTCGATGTCGGCGGGCAGTTTCAGCGGGGAGAACCCGTAGCAGGCGATTCCCAGGGTTGAGAACGACTTCGCGTCGGTACCGCCGGAAATCATGTACGGCACGGCGCGGGCCGCGCTGTCCTCCTGGCGAAGGACGGAGGCCATGAGGTCGACCGTTGCCGTGTCGAAGGGGGCCTCGATCGCGATGTCGCTCACCACCGTCTCGACGACGATGCCGTCGCCGACGAGCCCACGTATGGTCTCGTCGAACTCGTGCTCGAACCCGGGGAGGACCCTGCCGTCGATCGAGGCCGTGGCCTCCGTGGGGATGACGTTGTGCTTGTAGCCGGCGTCCAGCATGGTCGGGTTCGCTCTGTTGCGGAGGGTGGCGCCGACGAGCGCGCCGAACGTACCGAGGGTGCGGACGACCTCCTCGATGCCCGCCCCGGTGACATCGACCCCGTAGGCGTCGGCGAGCTCATCGAGGAACCGGTCGACAGTCTTCGTTCGACGCACCGGCCAGGAGTGACCGCTTACCGCCGTGACCGCTGCGCAGAGTGCCGTGACCGCATTGTCGTCATGGATCATCGAGCCGTGCCCCGCTCGGCCAGAAGCCCGAAGTCGCAGCCAGCGGATGCCCTTCTCAGCTGTCTGGATCGGGTAGAGCCGAAGATCGTCGCGGACAGTGAGGGAGAACCCGCCGACCTCACCGACCGCCTCGGTCACCCGCTCGAACATATCGGGACGGTTGCGGACGAGCCACTGGGAGCCGTGACGCAAACCCGCCTCTTCGTCAGGGAGGAACAGGACGACGACCTCGCGGCGCGGGCGGACACCCGTGCGGCCCCATGCCCGAACGACGGCGAGGATCATGGCGCACATGTCCTTCATGTCGACTGCCCCGCGACCCCAGATGAAGCCCTCGTCGACCTCCGCCGCGAACGGCGGGTGGCTCCAGTCAGATGCGATCGCGGGCACGACGTCGATGTGGCCGTGGAGCAGCAGCGCCGGCGCAGTGGCGTCGGTGCCCGGCACTCGAAGGTAGACGCCGGCTCGAGAGGGGCTCGTGGTCGTGAACACCTCTGGGTCCCAACCGGCCTCGCGCAGCATGGCCGCGCAGTATTCCGCGGCTTCCGCCTCCCCCATGGTCAAAGGGCTGTCGCCGTAGTTGCTCGAGTCGATTCGAATGAGTGCCTGCGTCAAACCGACGACGTCGGCCTCGGCATCCGGCAGCGGTTCCCATGGCATGACGCCATCTTGCACCACGAAGGCGGGAGCCGGTCGCGCGGCATCGACACGGGCAGGTATGCTTGCGGCCGCAGCATCACGCTGCACCACGTCCGAGTGGCGGAATTGGCAGACGCGCTAGCTTGAGGTGCTAGTTCCCTTTACGGGGAATGGGGGTTCAAGTCCCCCCTCGGACACTCCCCTCTATGAGGGAAATGAACGGAAGCGTGTCCCCCCAGGAAATCTGGGGGGACATTTTGCTGTTCCGGCTCCCCCCTCATCCCCCATACACGGGTCTACGAAGCCGACGGGTGCGCTTTGCCCGCTTTCGCCTACTTCGTGGACGAGGGTGCGCCAGAGCCGTCCGTCTACTTGGTCTACGTAGTGCGCTTGTCGGCTTCTTTGCCACGCGAAGCAGCCTGAGCCGACGAAGTTGACCCGTCAAGAATCGGTTGGGTAGCAACACGAACGGCAACACTCAACAGGCGCACAGCGTCCATCAAAGTACGCTCAGCCAACCCCCGAGAGGGCGCATTTCATAGGGCAGCAACCCTCTCCCGTGAACGCGGAGTCGCACCTCAGTTACGAGTCCGACTCCCGTTTGACGTTCGAGGGGAAGTATGAAGTGTGAAAAGCACCGTTGAGCAGTTGCGTCGTTGCGTCGGCCAGTCGGCGCGGGTGCACTGCCCACGCACGAACCGCCTCATAGATCGCCATTGCATCACGGACGTTCTTCGCGTCCCTGCGGACTGCGGCGGCTCAACGCCACGAGGGGAATCGGGTACGACCTCGGCCAACCGTCATCACAGCGCCGCACTCTCGACAGGTCGAACCACGTCGGCCCCAGGGCGCGAATCCGGACACTCCAAGAACACAACCTGACCCCGAGAAAACGGACATACCGAGAAAACCGCACAAAATTGACCGAGCAGCACCGTGTTTACACGGTAGTGCTCACCCCCGCCGTGCCCTATCGTCACTAACACATGAACGATAATGGGAAGCAGTCCCAGTGAGGCTCGGCCTCCATGAGTGCAGCCCGGAGTCGGTTCAGCGGATTCAGTTCACGCTCAGGCAGAGGGAACGCCGCTGGCGCGGTCATCGCATGCGCGGTGATGCTCCTCGCGGGATGCGGTGGTTCGGGCGAGGCTGAATCCGGTGCGCCCGTCATCCGAGGAGACGTCACCGTTGCGCTCACCGTGTCGAACTCGACAACGACGGGCACAGTCGGCACGCCAATCACGTTAACTTCGGCAGGTGGGTCGGCCACCGACAGGGTCTCGTTCACCACCACCACCACCGGCTGCACGGCTATCGGTGCGTCACTCAGCGCGACAACGGCTGGCCTCTGCATCGTGACCGCAACTCAAGTGACGCAGACCAGCCCAGCCGTGACGTTCACGTTCACCGCCGCAGATGCCGCGACTTCGTCAGCCGGGGTTCCTTCGTCGCCGTTGAATCCCAGGTTGACCTCGACGGGACCGACGACGATGACGGTCTGGTTCGACGCACCGCCGGACAATGGTTCGGTGATCACGTCGTACCAGGCAACATCAACTGCCGGAGCGATCACCGGCACCGTGACCGGGGCGGAGTCTTCCAGCGGGATCCTTGTGACCGGGCTGACGACCGGGGAAACGTACAGATACAAGGTGACCGCTACGAATGCGGTCGGCACGTCGGCATACGCCGTCACAAGGATCCTCACGGCGGGCTCGGGGGACTGCAATGCACCCGCAAGCACGAACGTCAACTGGGCGTACTGTGTCATGCGAGAGCTCGCTTTGAAACACACGAATCTGACTGGCGCAAATCTGAGTGGCGCAAATCTGACTATGGCGGACCTCTACGCAAACCTGACCGGCGCAAACCTGACCGGCGCGTCCATTAACGGGGCGGACGTGAACCACACGGATTTCACTGACGCGAACCTAACCGACGTGGATCTTCAAGGAACGTATGGTGCCGTCGCGAACTTTACCCGCGCGAACTTGACCCGCGCGAACCTGACCTGCGGGAACGCTAACGGGACTATGTGCTCAGACCTGCTCAACGCGAACCTGACCGACGCGAACCTGACCGACGCCCAACTGACGGGGGTGTGTAATCTGAAAACAGTGACGTGGACCGGCGCTACCTGCCCGAACAAGTTGAAGGGTCCGTATCCATGTTCACTGTCTACCACCGTGACGGTGGCTACCGTCACGTTCGACCCGAACGACGGGGACGGGTCCATCGCGAGTCAGATCGCAACGGGGGCCACGTTGCTCACGGCAAACAACGGAGCGATCAAGCGGACCGGCTTCGCGTTCAACGGGTGGAACACGTCCGCGAACGGGAACGCGAACGGGAACGGCACGGCATATGCGAACTTGGCATCGTATCCGTTTACGGCGGATGCGACGCTGTATGCCAATTGGGGTTGCCTTCCGTTGAGCGTGACGGCTTCAGCCGAACGCCTCACTAAGGACAGGGGCAAAGTGAGGTGGACCGCGTCGTCAAGCGAGTCGCCGTGGACGACGTTCATGGTGACGACGGTGGGCGGCGGTTGGCCCACGACGGTCTCTCAGTCGTCGGATACCGGGTCGAAGACCGTCACGGGACTCTTGCCATTCCAGTCCTACGCGTTCACTGTGAAGGCGACGAACGAGGGAGGCTGCTCGTACACATCATCCCAATCCAATCGGGTTGCTGCGGTGAGTTGATCACCTGGCTCCGCTGGGGCTGCCCCACCTCGCAGCCGGTCACACCCTTCCCTCAGCCATGATTTCCGCGTCAACGTCGGGACCGACTCGTCAACTGGGTCGGCCCCGACGCATGAGGTGGGGTCGGTCAGCACGACTCCTCCCCCTGTACGCCGACTTGGGGCACGGCGCACAAGGTCGACTTTGTGACCCAGCCTCGACGGTTGTCCGGTCTCGTCAAGGAGTAGACGACGGAGGCGACCGGGCTTGCCGAGCACGCTTTCACTTCAGGCGACTGGCATGCATCGCCTCCTGGTTCACGAGCTCTCTGAGTCCGCCAGGGACGACTTGCAGGCGAGTCCGCTGAGTGCGCTGGTTCCCTCAAGCCGACTCGATAGACGGCTACTCATGCCGACCTTGCTGCGCTTAGCCGACTGCAATGGATCGAACAGCCAGCACGGTCGCGGACAACAAACGAGCACGCTCAGTCGCCCAAACCACGCCAACCGGCCCACGGGATGTCCCATAAATATAGAGGTTGAGTCGAAACATATAGAGGTTGAGTCGAATCGGTGAGAAGCGGACCGTCTACTCCGCGAACTGGTTGGCAGGGGCCGGCTGGCTACAGAGCGAACCGAAGTTCGCTCGAGGCGTCCGCCTACCAGCCGACGCTTGTGCGCATCGTCGTCG
>WLOY01000063.1 GCA_009699015.1 Actinomycetota bacterium
AACCCGCCGCTCTATGTCCAAGAGGGGATCGGCGGCGACCCGCCGCTCTATGTCCAAGAGGGGATCGGCGGCGACCCGCCGCTCTATGTCCAAGAGGGGATCGGCGGCGACCCGCCGCTCGATGTCCAAGAGGGGATCGGCGGCGACCCGCCGCTCGATACCCTCCATGACGTGCTTGCCGATGCCCTGCGGCTCAGGGATCTGTACCGGGTAGACGCCGTCGAAGCATGCCCGGCAGAGGCGCTCCTTCGGGATCGTCGTAGCCTCGATGAGGGAATCGAGTGACACGTAGCCGAGGGAATCGGCCCCGATCGACCGGCACACCTGCTCGACCGTGAGCCCGTTGGCGATGAGCTCAGCCCGGCTCGCGAAGTCGATGCCGTAGAAGCAAGGCCATTTGACGGGCGGGCTCGAGATCCGGACGTGGACCTCGCGGGCACCCGCCTCGCGGAGCATGCGCACGAGGGCGCGCTGCGTGTTGCCCCGAACGATCGAGTCATCGACGACGATGAGGCGCTGGCCGGCGATGACATCGCGCAGGGGGTTGAGCTTGAGCCTGATGCCGAGCTGGCGAATCGTCTGCGACGGCTGGATGAAGGTGCGGCCGACATAGGCGTTCTTCACGAGGCCCTCGGCGAACGGGATCCCGGACTCCTGGGCGTAGCCGATTGCCGCGTAGCGGCCGGACTCCGGCACCGGGATCACGAGGTCGGCCTCGACCGCGTGCTCGCGCGCGAGGATGCGTCCGGTCTCGACGCGGGTGGCCTGAACGCCGCGTCCGGCGATCGCGGTATCGGGCCGGGCGAGGTAGACATACTCGAAGAGGCAGCCCTTCGGATCGGCCTCGGCGAAGCGCTGCGATCGCAGGCCCTGCTCGTCGATCGCGATGAGCTCGCCGGGCTCGACCTCCCGCACGAATGAGGCACCGACGATGTCGAGGGCAGCGGTCTCGCTCGCGAGGACCCAGCCACGCTCGAGGCGCCCGAGCACGAGGGGCCTGATGCCCTGTGGGTCGCGGGCTCCGTAGAGGGCATCGTCGTCCATGAAGACGAGCGAGAAGGCGCCCTTGAGGTGGGGCAGCTCGTGCATCGCCGACGCTTCGATGCTCATGTCTGGATGGGCGGCGATGAGTGCGGTGAGGACGTCGGTGTCGCTCGTCATGGTCACGTTCGTGCCGAGGGGCAGCTCGCCGGAGTCCACCGAGAGGGCAGCGAGGCGCCGGGCCAGCTCCGGGGCGTTCGTGATGTTGCCGTTGTGCCCGAGGGCGAGGTGGCCGGTTGCGGTGGAGCGGAAGGTCGGCTGGGCGTTCTCCCAGACACTCGCCCCGGTGGTGGAGTAGCGCGTATGGCCGATCGCCACGTGGCCGCGCAGCGACTCGAGGCTGGCCTCGTTGAACACCTGGGATACCAGGCCCATGTCCTTGAAGACCACGATGTGACTGCCGTCGCTCACCGCGATGCCGGCGGACTCCTGACCTCGATGCTGGAGTGCGTAGAGCCCGAAGTAGGTGAGCTTCGAGACATCGTCGCCGGGGGCCCAGACCCCGAATACCCCGCATGCGTCCTGCGGACCCCGCTCGCCGGGCATGAGGTCGTGAGATAACCGGCCATCGCCTCGTGTCACGGCTGCAGCCTACGCGACCGGCGCCCTGATGCTCACCTGCGCAGGCGCTGCTCGCTAGTCGGTATCCGCTCCGGCGGATCCGCGCATGCGCTTCGTGGCCCCGCGGCCCTTCTTCTCCTTGATCCGCCGGTCAGTGGCCCCCTTCGACGGCTTCGTGGGCCGGCGCGCTCGGGGGGCCGGGGCGAATGCCTGGTCGAGCACCTGGGCGAGCCGCAACTCGGCGAGCCGGCGATTCTGCAGTTGCGCGCGGGAATCCGAGGCAGTGATGACGAGGCATCCGCCGGTGAGCCGGGGGCCGAGCCGCTGGATCGCCCGCTCGCGCAGCCGCTCGGGGATGCTCGGCGAATTGGCGAGGTCGAAGATGAGCTGCACCCGCGAATCGGTCGTGTTCACCCCCTGGCCGCCGGGCCCGGACGAGCGGGAGAACCGCCATGACAGCTCTGATCGGGGGATCATCACAGATCCGCGCACGACGATCTCATCTGCCATGTGACAAATATGGCCCAAGAGCGGGCAACAAGCTGCCAGGGAACCATCGCGCCCCGTGCTCGGGCGGATAGATGCTGCTGCGGGACGGGGTTTGGGGGTGCGCAGCGACATCGACCCGCCCAAACCCGGGGTGAGCCTGGGCGGGGGCGGGGGCGGGGCGGGGGCGGGGCGGTTGACCCGATGGGCCAGCCGGCGGCTGCGCTAGAGGATGCCGCCGCCCTTGTTTGTGTCGCTGGAGAAGCGCTGCGCTACGTAAATCGGGATGATGCTCACGAGAATCAGCGCCGCCGCGACGACGTTGACGATCGGCGCCTGATTCGGCCGGAACAGGTTCTGGTAGATCCAGATGGGCAGCGTCGTGATGCCCGGACCTGCCGTGAAGGTCGTGACGATGATCTCGTCGAAGGACAGGCCGAAGGCGAGCAGCCCGCCCGCCACGATGGCGGACTTCATAAGCGGGAAGGTCACGAGCCGGAAGGTGGTCCAGCCTCCGGCACCGAGATCAGCCGACGCCTCCTCAACGTTGCCGCCGAGCCGGCGCAGGCGGGCGAGCGCGTTGTTGTAAACGACGACGATGCAGAAGGTCGCGTGCGCCACCACGAGGGTGAGGAAGGTGAGGCCGCCGAGATACGAGGTGAAGACGTTGTTGAGCGCGATACCGGTGACAATGCCCGGCAGGGAGATCGGCAGGACGATGAGGAGCGAGATCGACTCGCGGCCGAAGAAGCGATAGCGCGCGATGACGAGCGAGACGAGGATCCCCAGGATGAGGGCCACGGCGGTCGCGGCGCTCGCGACGAGCACCGAGGTGAGAAGCGCGTCGCGCACGCCCTCGCTGTCGACGGCACGACCCCACCACTCCGTGGTGAAGCCCGATGGGGGCCAGGTGAGGGACCTGTTCGTGCTGAACGAGTTCACGAGGATGACGATGAGCGGGACGTAGATGAATCCGAACGCCAGCAGCGCGAGGAGCGACAGGATGGCCTTCGTTGAGCGCGAGATCGACACGGCACCCCCTACAGGTTCTCGAGCGCACCGGAGCGGCGCACTGCGTAGAGGTAGAGCAGCACGATGACGACCGGGATGGTCGACACGGCTGCCGCGAAGGGCAGATTGCTCACGTAGGTCTGCTGCACGACATTGCCGAGCATCTGAAGTTTGCCGCCAACGATCTGGGCGGTGATGTAGTCGCCGAGGCTGAGCGAGAAGGTGAAGATCGAGCCGGCGACAACCGAGGGAAAGATCATCGGTAGGACAACGCTCTGGAAGGTGCGCCAGCCCTTGGCGCCGAGGTCGGATGAGGCATCGAGCATCGAATTCGGCAGCCGGGTGAAGCCGGCGTAGACCGGCAGGATCATGTACGGCAGCCACAGGTAGGTGAGCGTGATGACGATGCCGATGAATCCGTACCCGGGGCTATCGAGACCGAGGGGGCCGATCAGCCAGGCGAGCACGCCGCTTTCGGGTTGCAGCATCGCGCGCCATGCGTAGACCTTCACGAGATACGAGGCCCAAAGCGGCGTGAGGACCATGGCGATGAGGAGCGGTTGCCACCTGGCCGACGCCACGCGCGCCATGAAGAACGAGAGTGGCAGGGCGATGATGAGGCACAGCACCGTGACGAGCAGGGCGATCCCAACCGTGCGGGCCACGGTGGACAGATACGCGGGGGTGGTGAAGACGTTCTGGAAGTTCTCGAGCGTGAACGTGCGGACGAGTTGGCCGGTGAAGTCGTCAACCTGCCAGAACGCAGTGATAAACAGGGCAGCGAGCGAGCCCAGATAGACCACGACCAGCCACGCCATCGGGGCGGACAGGAGGCCGGCAAGCCGAAGATTGGGGTGCCGGTACCAATAGCCCCGATGGGTGGCGGTCGTGGTCGTCATCTGTGCCTATTCCTTGATCTGACTGCTGTTCTTGATCGAACCGACTGCGCTAGCTGCGCAGAGCACTCCATGTCTAGCTGCGCAGAGCACTCCATGCGGTAACCCAGTCGCTGTAGGGCACGCACTGAACATCAGTGCGGCCATCGAGGCAGGCCGCGGTCGGGGTGTTCCAGTAGTAGACGTCCTCCCAGTACGCGGTGTCGCCTGCATGGAACGTCGCGCAATGATCCTTGTCCGCCGTGAGCGCACAGGACTTCTCATTCGACGGTGCCTCGCCGAACCACTCGGCAACGGCGGCATTTGCCTGCGGTGACGCGATGTGGTTGACCCACTTGTAGGCGCAGTTGATGTTCTTGGTGTCCTTCGCGATCATCCACGTGTCGGACCAGCCCGTTGCGCCTTCCTTGGCCTTGACCGCCTCGATCTTGCCACCCTCGGCCTTGGCCAGGTTGGCGATGACCTGCCAGGAGGTGCCGACCGCGGTGGTGCCGGAGTTGAACGCCTGGATGGCCTTCGTGTAATCGCTCCAGTACTCGCCGACGAGGGGCTCCTGCTGCTCGAGCAGGGCGATCGCGGCGTCGAACTGGGTCTGGTCCAGCGCGTACGGATCCTTGATCCCGAGCTCGGGCTTCGTTGCCATCAGGTACACGGCGGCGTCAGCGATGAAGATGGGCGAGTCGTACGCGGTGACGGACCCGGCATACGGTGAATCGGCTTCAAAGGTTGATGCCCAAGAGTCAAGCGGGGTCGTGACCTTGTCGGTGTTCCACATGAGCAGGTTGGCGCCGCGACCGTGCGGAACGCCGTAGGGAACGCCGCTGACGCTATTGAAGGACTGCAGTTTCAGGTCGGGGAAGATCTCCGCGTAGCTCGGAACGAGATCGGGATTGAGGGGCTGAACGTTCTCCCCGTAGATCAGGCGAAGCGTGGCATCACCGGATGCCGACACGACATCCCAGCCGCCGCCCTGCATGAGTTTCACTGCCTCGTCCGAGGTCCCGAAGGTCTTCACGTTGACGACGCAGCCGGTCTCGGTCTCGAAATCCGTCACCCAGTCGACATTGGGATCGGTCGAGCCATCCTCGACATAGCCGGGCCAGGCCAGGACGTTCACCGTGCCCTCGCCATCACCAACGGGGCCTGCGTATGCCGCGCCTCCGGGTGCCTGGGCTGAACTCGACGACGAACTGTCAGAACTGCCGCCGCAGCCGGCGGCGACCATTGCGACCGCGGCGGTGGCCGCGGCAATCTTCAGCAGGCGCTGAGTGTGCATCTGCATCCTCCCTCGTATTTTCCTTGACCACGTGCGGACGCACATGGTGACCACCTGTGGCTTGATCAGCCCAGGGAGTATTCGTGTTCGCTGTTCCAGGAAAGCGTGACGCGATCACCTCGGCGTGTGGCGCTTGCGCCGAGATCGGATTGCGAGTTCTGCGCGACGGCCATGAGCGAGCCACCAGCATCGAGGTCGACGACGTACCTCGTTGACATGCCGACGTAGATGACCTCGCGGACGGTGCCCGGCACGGCATGCACGCCTGCCCCGGCCGTCAGGCTTCCCTTCGTCACGCGGATCTTCTCGGGTCGAACCGACCAGGTCCCGGGTCGGCCGAGCACGGCAAGGGCGACCTCGTCGCGCATGAGATTGGAGGTGCCGACGAAACCCGCGACGAACACGGTGGACGGATGCTCGTACACCTCGATGGGCGTGCCGATCTGCTCGATCCGCCCCTCGTTGAAGACGGCGATGCGGTCGGACATGGTGAGCGCTTCGTCCTGATCATGCGTGACGAACACGAAGGTGATGCCGACCTCGCGCTGGATCTCCTTCAATTCAACCTGCATCTGCTCTCGAAGCTTCAGGTCGAGCGCACCGAGCGGCTCATCAAGGAGCAGCACCCGCGGCCGGTTCACGAGGGCCCGAGCGAGGGCGACCCGCTGGCGTTGGCCACCCGAGAGTGCCGATGGCGCTCGGTCGCCGAAGCCGTCGAGGCGGACGTCGGCGAGGGCCTGGCGTGCTCGCTCGACGCGCTCGGGCTTCGCGACCTTCTTCACTCGCAGGCCGTATTCGATGTTGTCGAGCACGCTCATGTGGGGAAAGAGGGCGTAGTCCTGGAAGACGGTGTTGACGTCGCGCGCGTAAGGCGGCATTCGCGTGACATCGGTGCCGGCGAGCTCGATCGTGCCGGCATCGGGCCGCTCAAAGCCGGCAACCATGCGAAGCACGGTTGTCTTGCCCGAGCCGGATGGACCCAGGAGGGTGAGGAACTCCCCGTCGTAGACGTCGAGATCGACATTGTCCACCGCAACAACGTCACCGAATTGCCGGCGAAGCCCACGCAGGCGGATAGCCACCGAAACTTGCGACAAGGGGTATCAGGCCTTTCGTCGACGCACACAGGGAATATGGCACTTTAGTGGCTCACGGGTCGTGCTCGCCGTGATTTCGCGGTGCCCCCAGCGACATCGTTACCCGATTGTTCCCAGGTCGCTGCTTGCAAGGTCAAAGGGCGTGAGGCTGCGGTGTCGGGTATGGCCGGCCCCGCCCGGTAGCCAGGACGCGGACCCGGTCGCCGGCGATTGACGGGACCAAGCCGGGTCTCCGAACATCGACATGCTCCCCGGTGTCGAGCGTGGCGGTGATGACCGTGTCGTGACCGTGATACGAGGCTGCGTGCACCTGCCCGGTCGCACCCTGGGCCCGAGGGAGTGCCCCCCGATTCGAGAACAGGACGGACACGGACGCATTGCTTGCCGAGATCCTCTCGCTGATCTCGGCCGCGGCGTCGACGTTCGGGTGGTGATCTGCAATGACGGGCGCGAGTCTCCCGACGCGAGTCGTGCGCCGACTCTCAATGCGCGGGCCGACGGTTTCGAGGCGGGCGAATCAACGGTCGAGAGCATCGACGAGGATCGCGCCCAGCACATACGTCTGATCTGGTTCCAGGGCGATGCGAGCCTCCCGCCCATGCGGCCGGTCGCTGACGGCAACCACGGTGCCTGTCACCACAGCCAGTCGACGGTTCGGGTCGGTGAAGGTCATCGCGCAGTAGGAGTCGATGGGGGGCACGACGCCATAGCAGAGCAGCCGGGCACCTCCCAGCGACAGGTCCAGGACGTGCACCCGCACGCCGTCGAGGAACACGTGGCCCTCTACGTCAATCCGCGGCGCTCGCCGGCGCTCGCTCGGACCGCCCACGCGGGCATGGCGAGCGACCGCGCGCACCACGAGCATCAGACCCGTGGCTGCCCAAAGGCTCGCCCAGATACCGAAGGTGGTTTCGGCGTGGGGCAGGGAGCCGGAAATCATCCAGTGGCCGGGGACGACGAGCAGCGCCGCCAGGAGCAGGACTGCGGCGATCACGAGTATTGCCAGGCTCGCCCGGCCCAGGCCCGCGGCCAGGCGCACAACCGAGGTGGTCGCACTGCGCCAGCGAGGCGCCCATCCACGGCCCATTGCGCGCAGCGCAACCTGCCGAAGCACCAGGGTCGCGGTGGCAAGGACGGTGAACGTGGCCACATGGCTGCTGGCCGGAGGGCCGACGAGGACGAGCATCAGCACCGGCAAGGCGAGGTACCCGACCAGGCGCCAGCGGTCGGCCGATGCGGTGAGTGCGGATATATACGCGGCCCGTTGCATGGAGCCGAGGCGCCACAGGGATGATTCACAAAATAGTGCTGCGACGTGGTCACGAGTCTGGCTGCGGACGCCTGCTTCGAAGGACATGCCGCCGCGGTCGGACCGCCCCCGCACCAGGGGCTCGCCATGGTGGACCGATCGCCACCCGTCCGCATGGAGCCTGATGCTCGTCCTGATGCGTTGGCCATGGGTTACCGTCGCGACACCGCCGATCGCTTGGATGGCAGACATTCGCAATGCAGCGGGACCGGCGGCCCAGTACGCCGCGTTCCACCGGTTCCGTCCCCTCGCCAGGATCCGCTCCTCGAAGTCGAGGCGAGCCAACGGTGACTCCCGGCGGCCGATTGTGTCGGAAGAGTGCTCGTTGACCGCGTCACTGGCTATGTGGACCAAGCCCAAGCGCGGATCCTCAAAGTACGGGAGGACATGGCCGATCAGGTCAGGCTTGGCCACCTGATCAGCGCCGAGGACGACGATGACATCGCATGTGAGCGACGCGAGGGCGGCGTTGACGTTACCTGCCCAGCCTCCTTCACGGGTCTCTCGTGCCCGGTACTCGATCCCGAGCTCGTCGCACATCCCGACCAGCCATTGGCGCCGACCGTCGTCGAGCACGACAACCTCCGAGGCCAGGCGCATCCGCGTCGCCGCGACGAGGACTGGGAGGAGCACGTCGGGCGACTCGTCGTCCGTTGGGATCAGCACCGTCACGCTGAGTTCGGTGGCAGCCGCCGGCTCGGGGATCGGGACGGCGTTGAGGTGCCACGCCTGCAGGGTCGTTCCGGCAAGGCTGATCAGCGACCAGACCTCAAGGAGGAGGAATGACACTCCCGCGAGCATGACGGCCGGACTCAAGGTCGCCGACGCCCGCCACAGCACATAGGCGCCCCCTCCTGCGAGGGCGGTCAGCGCCAGGGCACGCTGCCTCCCGTTGGACTTGAGCTCAATATCGGGCACTTGCGCGACTCCGTGCGCCGTGAATCGCGTGATCGGCTGAGGAAGCGGCCTTGGGGCAGTTTCGCCCGCGGGCAGCCGGGCGTCGTCCGGGATGGTTGAAGTCATTGGCACACCGTGCCTCGGCCAACTCACGCCGAGTTCTCGGACGGGTAAATGTTGGCTCTTCGCTCGCAGGTGGGGCTCGTCCCCGGACTTGGCCCGGCGACACCGATCAGGGTGTGGGACGAGAACACCAGAGTTCGAGCAGTTGGCTCGACAGCTTCATGGCATCGAACGGCTTCGCGATGACGCCGATGGCGCCAAGCTCCATGTAGCTGGCCACCTCGGACGCGAGAACCTTCGCGGTCACGAAGACGACCGGGACATCGATCAACGATTCGATCGCGCGGATGCCCAGCAATGTGGCGGGTCCATCCATGTCCGGCAGCATGACATCCAGGACGATGAGGTCAGGGTGATCCGCCTCGGCGAGCCGCAATGCCTGAGTTCCGGAGCCGGCAAGGCACACCTCGAACCCGCCGACCTCGACGAGGGCCATCTCCGCGATGGACTGGATATCGGGGTCGTCTTCGACGTAGAGAATCCTTCGGAGTTCGCTCACCCTGGCCACCTCACGATTCCGTGTGCCGGCCGGCAGCCGTTGACGCCGGATCCCTCATGGCCGACACCGGAAGGTCAAAGTAGAACGCCGACCCAACCCCTACGGCCGACGTGAACCCGATGGTGCCTCCCATCCGGTGTATCAGCTCTCGCGAGATCGCCAGGCCGAGTCCCGTCCCCCCGAATTCTCGGCTGTCGGACGAGTCTGCCTGCGAGAACTTCTCGAATATTCGTCCTTGGAATTCGTAAGGGATGCCTCGGCCATGATCGCGCACCTCTACTCGCACCCGGGACCCGTCACGTGTGACCTGAACCTCGACCGTGGACCCGTGCGACGAAAACTTCGCGGCGTTCGACAGCAGGTTGGTGAGCACCTGCTGAAGTCTGTGCGGGTCCACGTCAACGAGGACCGGACCGCAATCCTGACTGAAGGCGTACGCCACGCCGAAGCCGTCCGCGTAGCCCTTGTTCTCCTCCAGCGACCTCTCGACGACGGGCACGAGGGCACATACCTGCATGTCGAGACGAACCTTTCCCTCGACCAGCTTCTCCATGTCGAGCAGGTCGTCGATGAGTCGCCCGAGTCGTTCGCTGTTCTTCTGGGCGATGCCGATCATGCGATGGGCCCCCTCCGGGAGGTCGCCGGCGACTCCGGCTGCCACGAGGCTCAGCGACCCGGTGATGGATGTCAGGGGGGTCCGAAGCTCATGGCTGACGGTCGAGACGAACTCGCGCTTCATCCGCTCGATGCGCATGCGGTCGGAGATGTCCGCGACCATCACCATGTAGCCCTCCGGCTCGCCGTTCTCGTCGACGAGTGGATCCGCATTCAGCTTCACCCAGAACGCAGGTCCGGCCCTTGGGTACGCGAGAAGCTCAACGGCGAACGCCTCACGACGGCTCATCGCCGCGAAGACGGAGTTGATCGTGGCCGGATCGCTGGCCGGTCCGTGGAGGAGGTCACGCGGCCGAGTGCCGATCAAGTCGGCCGGGTGGAAGCCCGTCATTCGCGAGAAGGCATCGTTGTTCCACTCGATGTGCCCGTCGACCCCGGTGATGATCACCCCGCTCGGCATCTGGCTGGCGACGGTCGACAGCCGGGCGAGGGTGCGCCGGTCCTCGCGCCGCTCGCGGGTCTCCTGCCACACCTCGATCATCTGGCCGCACGTCACGAGGATGGGCTGGAGGAAGGCGATGTCCTGATCCGTGAAGCCGCCAGTGCGGTTCGCAAGGCCGATCATGCCGACCATGCCGTCCCGCATGACAGGCACGCCGAGATAGGAGGCCAGAGCCGGGTGACCCGCGGGCAGGCCCCCGGCTCGCGGATCGGCCGCGGGGTCGTTGGACATGACCACGGCGCCGGTCGTGAGCGTGTGACCGAACAGGGTCTCAGGGTTGTCGAACTCGAGGCCCTCCTCCAGGTGCTGGGCGAAGCTCGCCTCAATCGCGTCGTTCCATGCGATGTTCGTCAACGCCAGGGTGCGCAGGAACGGCGTGCCCGTTGGCCGGGACAGGACCTCGCCGATGAATCCGTACTCGCAGCCGGTGACCCTCAGGATGTCCTCGAGCAGGCCATTGAAGGTCGCGCGGCGATCGACCACCTCGATGAAGCTTGACTGGGCCCTCGTGACGATGGCGGCCATCTCCTGCTGGACAGCGAGGTCCGTCGCCAGTTGTATGCGGCGAATGACCGCGGCCACCCAGCGGCCGAGCAGCCGCACGAAGGCGATGTCTGCGTCGCTGAATTCGCCGGCGGATCGAGTGTCGCAGGAGGCGAAACTCAGCGTTCCGTATCGGGTACCCGCGACCTCGAGGGCGACCCCGATGTGCGCTTCAATCCCGACGGCCCGCAGGGCCGGGTCGTGCGCGTAGGAAGATCGGGCAACGGAGTGGATGGCCAGCACGTCTGCGGCGCCCAGGGTGAGCGCGCAGAGGGTCTCGTCGATGCTCACATGTTGTCCGTCGCGCAGGGAATCCCCGGCAGATACCTGCACGAGTACTTCGACGTCGGTCCCCTCGATACGACTCACAACGCCCTGGCTCAGGCCCAGGTAGTCGCACCCGAGGCGCAGTGCCCTTCGCAGGGAGTCACGCGGATCGGCGTCCGACAGGGCGGTGATGGCCGTCAAGGCGAGCACCGCTCGCTGCTGGTTCTCGGTCGCGACCCTGCGGAACTCCTCTTCGACCAGGTCGGCGAGGTCCCGCAGGGCCCTCGAATCCTCGATAGACCAGTCACGCCGTTCGCTGTCGATAACGCACAGGGTTCCGATGCGAGAGCCGTTATCGGCTTCCAGTGGAGCGCCGGCGTAGAAGCGGATCTTCGGGTCCCCGGTCACAAGTGGGTTGTCGGCGAAGCGTGGATCGCCTGGCGCATCCCGGACCACCATCACGTCGGCCGCGGCGATGCCATGACCGCAGAAGGACACTTCCCGCGAGGTATGGGTCGCTTGAAAGCCCTGGTTGGACTTGAACCACTGGCGGTCGGCATCGACGAGGCTGATGAGCGCGAACGGGGTTCCGAATGTCGCCTTCGCCAAGCGGGTCAGGCGATCGAATCGCTCCTCGGGCTCGGAGTCGAGCAGGCCAAGGCCGTGCAAGGCCCTGAGCCGTTCGTCCTCATTGTCCGCAACCGGTGGCGCGATCATGGCAGTCCTGGAGCTAGTCGGGAACAAGGGTGGTCGGGGGGTTGGTCACCGGGCATTGTCGGTGTCGCGATCCCGCCGTGCCGATTCGGCCGAGACACCGAGCTTGTACCCGACCCCTCGCACGGCGATGCCAATGCGGGGTCCTCCAGCCTCCCGCACCTTGCGGCGCAGGCGGGACATGTGCACCTCCACGACGTGGTCATCCCCGTACCAGGAACCCCACACTCCCTCGAGAAGTACGTCGCGGGTAGCAACCCGACGAGGATGCTCGATCAGCATGGCAAGGAGGTCGAACTCCGTGCGAGTCAGGTCGAGTTCGGTGCCGGCGACGATCGCTGACCTCTCTTGGGTGTCGACTGCGATCGGGCCAGCCTCGTATCGCGTCTTTGTCACCTCCCCGGGCCCCCGACGCAGAACGGTCCCCACCCGGGCCACCATCAACTTCGGCGAGAAAGGCTTCGTCACGTAGTCGTCAGCGCCCGCGGCGAATCCCACGAGCTGGTCCACCTCGTCGGCTCGCGACGTCAGGAAGACGATGGGCGTGGAGGCAACGGCACGCAGCCTCCGGCACACCTCGATCCCGTCAATCGAGCCCAGCCCTATGTCGAGCACGACGAGATCGGGCTGGTGCGCGTGGAAGGCGTCGACACCGCGGGCCCCGTCCGGGGCCTCGAGGACCTTGTAGCCCGCCTCGATCAGGGCGATCGATGCGATGCACCGGAGGTCGTCATCGTCCTCGATGATGAGAATCGTCTCGCTCATTGGGGGCTGGTCCCTTCGTGGTAGGCGCCGCGAGCGGCAACGATCTCCGAGAGCGAGGTCAAGGTCGTTCTGCGGATGACGGCAACTTCTCGAGGCGGGGGGCCGCTGCCCTGCAGATCGCCCTCGCAGGCGCGCATCAGCGCCGATGCCTCCATGAGCTGGTAGGTGCCCAGGGTGCCGACGAGGCGGTGCACCTGCGCCGGCAACGTGTCGTCCGGGCAGTCCGCCAGCATCGTCATCGCGCGGGCAAGCAGGTCGTCCTGCCTGCGGGTGATGTGGGCCTGCACGGCCGCAGACTCCTGTGCACGTCGTCGAGTCAAGGGCTCGCCGATGGGGCCAAGGCGGTCTTCCGCCGCTAGGAGCCCACCCGGCCGAGGAGCCAACTGGCCGCTGCTGCGAGGAGGATCGCAGCGACGAACCACGGGACCACGTCGACAGGCCCCTTCCCCAGCGGCCTCGGCGGGATCGAGCCCACGAGGGTCATCGAGGTGCCGGACGGAGCGTTGCCCAGTGCGACCACGCTCATGCCAGCGTGCACCTCGGTGTCCGAGGCGACCGGGACCAGCACCTGGAGAGTTCCCGTCGCGTCGGCGCGCCCGGTGAATGCGGCACCGGTCCCGACTCGGACCCGCACGGCCGACAGGCCGCGAAACCCAACGCCGCCCACCGAGAGACTCAGCCCGGATGCCGTCACGCCCGCGGCAGGCATGGATGAGGCGCGCGCCACCACTCGGACGCTCGAACCGCGCGAGCCATGAAAGATGGCTGCAGAGCCTGGCCCGCTCCCATTCGGCTCGCTGACGTCGCTCGAGCCCATGGGTTCGCGGGCCGGTGCAGGCGGGGGCACGGCGGTACCCGGCGAGGCCGTCGTGGCCCATGACACGCTGAGCTTGTCCGCTGTGCCGCCGTAGCCGGGACCTTCGGCTGAGGCGCTCGGCAGGATTGCGAGGACGAGCCCGAGGCTCGCGATGGGGATGGTGATCATGGCAGCGCGCCGGGTGCGCTTCGGAACCCCGGCGGTGCGGGGTCGCACCGAGCCGTGGCCATCGTGGGTCATCACATGGCCCTGTCTACAAGACGCGCCGGGGCCGAAGTCGGCTCGAAAAAACTAGCGTGAGGGCATCCTGAGGATGCCGTGAACCGTTTGTGAGCAACGAGTTTCACGGCGTCGTCGCCGTCGACTCCACCGGTCAAATCGCCGCTTGCAAGGGTAGGCTCGACGGCATGATCTCAGTCGGCTCGCGCATCCGTCCCTGGGTGCCTCATGCCGCGTCTGGGTGATCGGCGGGCCCTGCGGAGTGCGCGGGCCCTGACGTTCCGGGCTCGGGGATCCCTGCGCTGGGGCCATGATCTGTTAAGCAGGCTGTACCGGCCCGCGGCATTCATCCTTGATGCGCTCGGCCGCTTCGGGTCTGTCGTGTGGCGTTCCCTGTTTGGTACCGCTGCGGCCTTCTGCCTCGCGGGCGGACTGCTCGTCTCGCTGGGTCGACCGAATGAATCATCAGCAGTGATGATCATTGCCGGGGTTCTCGGCGCCGTCGCCACGGCGTGTGGCCTCCTGGCCCTGCGGGTCGAGCCTGACACCGACTCGTTCGGCGAGTACGACGCCCTGTGACCACCCATGGTGCCCTCGCGGCCACTGCATCGACGGCCGCCGGCATTCATCGGCGCGCACGGGATTCCGTGTGGCGCTGGGTCAAGCGTCAGCGGCCATACCTCCTCGTTGCCCTTGGCTCGACCCTCGTCGTGAGCTCGTGGTTCCGCACCGGGACCTTCATCGCGACCGGTGACATGGGACCGTTCATCAGGCAGGGATGGGCCCCGGAGGCCATCTGGTCCTGGAATCACTCCATCACCGGAGCCGGCTCGGCGTCGTACAACATCGCGCGGGGAGGGGAGTTCGTCCTGCTGGCCTTCTGGAAGGCCATCGGCCTAGACGAATACGCGGCTCAGTGGTCCTGGTACACCCTCATCTACGGACTCGTCGGCTTCGGCACGGCATACGCTGCCCGGGCCTTCGTCCGATCTGAACTGGCCGTCGTCACGGCGGGGATGTTCGGGGTGCTGAACGGATTCTTCCTGGCCAGGCTGCCAAATCCCTTGAATATCCTCAGCGTTGCGAGCATCGCGCTGATGACGGGCCTCGCCATCCGGGTCGCAAAGGGGCGCTCCATCCCGCCGCCTGTCGCGGGCCTCGTGCTGCTTCCGACCTCCTTCCTCGGATTCAACCCGCCGATGCTCGTTGTCGCCTACGCATGGGCGGTGGGCGGCACGACCATCCTGACCCTCCTGGCGCTGGGGTGGCGACCCCTGGCCCGGCTGCTCTGGTGGTTCGTGAAGGCAGTCCCGTGGGTGGTGCTGCTCAACGCCTGGTGGCTCGTGCCTCTGGCTCAGGGCTTCACCGGCGGCGGCGGGGCCGTCGCGAACGCCGACTTCACTGATCCCACGAACTGGATCTGGGCTCAGATCAACAACACGATCCCGAACATCCTCACGCTGTCCGCGATCTGGGGCTGGTACCGCCCGCAGTACCTGCCTTTCGCCCAGGCGCTCGACCAGCCCTACTGGGTGTGGTTGCGCTACCTCCTGCCCGCGCTCGTGCTCTGTGCGCCGCTCGTGGCGCTCCGTGGCGTGCGGCGGGTCTCACTCGTCCTCCTGGCCGTGAGCAGCGTCTTCGTCTTCCTCGCGAAGGGCCTCATGCCGCCGCTGGAGCAGGTGAACCTGTGGCTCTACCTGCACGCGCCCGGCTTCTGGCTGTTCCGCGAGCCCATGAGCAAATTGGGGCAGGTCCTCGTCATCTTCTTTGCGATCTCTCTGGCAATCCTCGTCGAGGGACTTGTCGCCAGGGCGCGTGCCCGGCCGACGATCGGCACCCGGATCGCGCTCGCGGCCGGATTCGCCGGCATCTTCGGAACACTGCTTTACCCCTACCCCCTGTACACCGGCACCGTCATGCCCGACGATCGACCGCTGCAGCCGTCGGCGCACGTGCGCGTCCCGGACTTCTGGTGGAACATGGCGAGCACGATCGACGCTGATGCCCGGCCCGGCAAGGTGCTCGTCCTGCCGCTCGCCGACTACTACCAGATGCCGACCACTTGGGGCTTCTTCGGCGTCGACAGCATCGCGAACCTGCTGATCTCGCACCCGGTGATCACCCCGAAGCCCGACGGGTACTTCGGTGACGTGCCCGGGTTCAACGCCAATGTTCGCCAAGCTGAGGCGGCCCTCCTCGCCGGTGACCTTGCGGCCGTTCCCCGACTGCTCGATGCGCTGCAGGTCGCCAAGGTGATCGTGCGGCACGACCTCGTTCGTGGCCTGCCCGGGCGCTCGTTCGCCGACGATGCAACGCTGGATGCGGCCCTCGCCAGGGTCCCGGGGATGACCAAGCGAGTCACTGGTCCGCTCGATCTCTGGTACGTGGGCGATGGAACCAAGCCGACGGTGCGGACATACAGACGACTCCTGGACGCTCCCTACCGGCCGGAGGCGGGCGCGAATGCCATCGCAACCCTGAATTCCAATGAGGCGATCCGGTTGCAGAGTCCGCCGAAGGCGGTGCCGGGGCCGCGTGTCGTCGACGACTCCGCGGCCGTGTCGAACGATGTCGTGCAGTGGCCCGTTCCCGCGGTCGACGAGGGCTATCCGTCGACGAGCATCACCACGGTGGGGGGCACATTCACGGTGGCGCAACGGGCACGGTCGTCACCGGCGCTCGTGCCCAGTGTCGATGTGCCCGCGTCGGAACTTGTGCTGCGCGATCCGACGCGCGTGACCGTCGACGGTGCGACGGTTTCGACCCGCCCAGACCTGCGCATCCCTCTCCGGAGCACCGACGCCGTCGCCGTGACGGCGGGCACTCGCACCGTCTCACTCGATGGCTGGGGCGGTGATGCCCTGGCCAGGGCGACGGGAACGACGAGGAACCCCGTCACGGTGGTCGTCGGCTCGGGAACGCCGCTCACGGTGTGGGGTCCGTCGGCGGAGCCGGCTCGCACCACCCCATTTTCCGAGGTGTACGACTGCAATAACTACGAGCCGAGACCGGCAGCCGAGCTCGGGCTGCGACGGGACATCGTCCGAACTGGGAAGGGCGCGGTGGTTCGGCTTACTGCGAAGGACCATGCGGCGTGCACGAGGGTCACGGTGTCGGACGCCAAGCCCGGACGGACGTATCGCATTCGTCTGGAGTATCGCTCGGTCAAGGGCAAGCGACCGCAGATCTGCATCTGGCAGGTCGGGACCGACGGCTGCACCTTCGGACCAGCGCCCGTCATCCGGAAGACCTGGACACCCCTGGAGGCATTCGTGACGATGGACGACGCAGCGACCGGTCTTCAGGTCATCCTGCACTCTGACGTAGGGCAGCGACTCTTGGGACCGACCGTGTCCGAATACCGAGGCCTTCGCGTCATGGCCCTGGCGGAAAGTGTGAAGACCACGGTCTTCCCCCCCGAGGTGCCGCAGACCAAGATCACGCTGGCTGCCGGTGAGCACACGCTCGCGGTGGAGGGGGGACTGTCAGGAACGGTGCTCACGCCCTTCGAGCCGCTCAGGGACTGCTTCAACTACGACGACCTCACCCCTGATCAGGCCGGGCTCTTCGCCGAGCCGCTGACTGGGGAGCCCCAGCCGGCTTTCCGGATCGGGGCCCGGGTGCACATGGCGTGCGTCGGTGCGACGGCACCGGCCGTGGGAGGCACGTCCCTGTACGAGCTCTCCTTCGACGCTCGATCGGTCGCGGTCCGCGACCCCAAGGTCTGCCTGTTCGAGCGGGGCCCCGACAGGTGCCGATCCCTGCCCGCGACGAAGTGGGGCAACGAATGGCAGCCGTACGGCATCTTGGTGTCGCCAGACCCGAGCGCTGTCGAGACCCGGCTCTATCTCTACGGATTGCGCGACTTCGCCGGGAAAGAGCGGTCGGAGGTGCAGTACCGGGCCGTGCGACTGAGACCGGTCGCCTCGACCAGCAGCGTCGTCCTGGTGCGCGACGGACCCCTGGAGCCTGCCGCCGAGCTCGAGTGGCAGCGGGATAACCCGACCCGGTTCCCGGTCTCGGTCTCCGGACCCACGACGGTCCTCTCGCTGAGCGAGACCTACGCCCCTGGGTGGCAGCTCCAAGGCATGCCCGTCGGATCGCCCAAGCCTGAGCACCTGCAGGTCCAGGGCTGGGCGAATGGCTGGACCCTGCCCGCCGGCGACATCGACGGAGCGCTTGCCTACGGCCCCTCCCGCATCTCGCGGTACGCGCTCCTGGCCTTCCCCGTTGCGCTGGTCCTCGCCCTGCTCTACCCGCTGTTCGCCTGGTGGTGGCGCCGCCGCCGGGTTCGCTTAGTGGCCGCCCGTGAAGGTGCTGCCACCGATCCGGAGCCTTCGACATGACCCACACTCCCACCGACGGAATCGCGGACCCCGAGCGGTCGCACCGATCAGCGGCTCCCGGCCGGCTGCGGCTGCCAGCCGGTCGCCTCCGGTGGCTGATCGCCGTTGTCCTGCCGGCGGCCCTGATCCTCGCCGCGGTCGTCGTGTTTCGCGCTTGCGCGCCGGGCGACACCGGAGACATCGTCGTCGTCGCCTCCGGTGACATGGCCTGCGATCCGACCGACCCGAAGTTCAACGACGGGGCAGGCGCGGGCGACTGGTGCCTGCAACGACAGGTGTCCGACATCGCCGTCGCTCTCCGACCCGATCTCGTGCTGGGGCTCGGCGACTACCAGTACGAACTTCCGACGGCGGCGGCATACGAGGACGTCTACGGCACCTCCTGGGGCAGGCTCAAGGAGATCACCCGACCCGCCCTGGGGAATCAGGAGTACAAGGTTGTCTACGCCAACACCTTCCGGAGCTACTTCGGCGAGCACAGCGGGCCCCCCGAGGGGTACTGGTCGTATGACGTCGGGCCATGGCATTTCGTCGTGCTGAACTCGAATTGCACGAGCGTCAAGGGCGGCTGCGCTCTGGGATCTCCCCAGCAGGCGTGGTTGGAGCAGGACCTCGCCGCCAACGACAGCAGGTGCGTGGTCGCCTACTGGCACCACCCGCGCTACTCGAACGGGATCGCCGGCCCCGACCTGCGCACCAAGGATCTCTGGGACACCGCGGTACGACACCATGTCGAGATGGTCCTGTCGGGGCACGAGGCCAACTACGAGCGCTTCCCCCGATTGGACGGGCAGGGGCGCGCCAGCGAGCAGGGCACGCGACAGTTCGTTGCCGGGGTCGGGGGCCAGGTTCACTACCGCCCGACCGACGCTGACTCGCCCTGGCGAAGCCAGCTGCCCCCACTGCGGAGCGAGTACGTCAATTACGACGCGGCTGGCGTGCTCGCCTTGACGCTCAAGGACGGCTCGTACGACTGGTCATTCCATACGTCCACGGGCGCGGTGCTCGATCAGGGCAGCGAGACGTGCCACTGAATGGTCGCGGGCAGGGGCTTCGCTCCCGCGGGGATGACGCGACCAGCACGGGAACCGATCGAAAGCCCGCCGCAAGTTCGGGGGGTCACGCTCCTGCGCATGACTTTGACGAACCCCGCTTCCCCCGGCCATGGATCGACGGCAGTGCCCTCCGCGAGCCTGCGCCCCGAAGCCAGACCGCCCAGAAGCGACCACCGGGCCCTTAACGCAATGCGCACCGTCGCGGCGACGCTCGTCGTGCTCACGCACGTCCGCGATCTGTTCTTCGCCGACCCGCAGTGGGCCAGCAATGCGCTGGGCGACCGCGTCATGTACGTCCTGTCGGCCATGGGCCCGGCGTCAGTGCTCGTCTTCTTCGTCCTGAGCGGCTTCTG
>WLOY01000064.1 GCA_009699015.1 Actinomycetota bacterium
AGGGCGACGCGCTAACCAACTGCGCTACGGGGCCAACTTGTGAAGCGTATCCCCAACGGGGTTCGAACCCGTGTTACCGCCGTGAAAGGGCGGTGTCCTAGGCCACTAGACGATGGGGACCTGACAGCATCTCCGTCGACCGTTACGCCGTTGGCGACGTGGTAAGCATAGGGCAGGGTGGGGGTGGTGTGGAAATCGGACCTCCCCTGCGCGCTTCGGCCCATAATGAGGCGTGATCGATGTGCCGCTTGAGCAGTTCGAGGATCTCGTCGGCGAGGCGCTCGACGGGATCCCGGAGGAGCTCACCGCCCTGCTCCGAAACGTCGTGATCATCGTCGAGGATGACCCGCCTGCTGACGAGCCCGACCTGCTCGGGCTCTATACCGGCATCCCCCTGACCGAGCGCGACGGGTCCTACTTCGGGGCCCTTCCGGACTGCATCACGATCTACCGCCGCCCGACGATGGCGATCTGCGATGACCTGGCAGACGTGATCGAGGAGGTGCGCATCACGGTCGTGCACGAGGTGGCCCATCACTTCGGTATAGACGACGATCGGCTGCACGAGCTCGGCTACGACTAATCCGTGGGCCTTCGGGTCAACTGTTGTGGGCGGCTCGGGTGAGCCGGTCGATGACAGCGGCTCCGATGCCGGCTGGTTCCGGCGCAACCGCGAAAATCGTCTCCAGCCGGAGCGCGTCAGCTTCGCGGAGCGCCGCGTAGAGGACTCGGGCGTACTCATCGGCGGAGTGAGGGGCCGCGAGGCGGACGACGCCGGCTGGGGTGGCGATTCCTGCCATCGCGAGAAGTCCGACGGCGGGGGCCTCGGCACCGGGGGGAAGCGACCGTCGGTCCCGCAGGTCTGCCGCTTGGACAATTCGCACCGTAGCCGCAGGCTGGTAATGCCTGGCAAGGGTCCCCGAGGCGCGGACGATCGATCCTGCCGGGCACTCGAGTCCCGTCAATCGTTCAACGTCATCGGCGGTGATCGCCCCGGGACGAAGCAGCCGTGGATGGGCGCCGGTGCAATCGATTATCGTCGACTCCAAGCCGACTCCGCACTCGCCACCGTCAAGCACCACATCGTCGTGAGAGAGAAAGTGGGCGAGCTCGCTCACCACATGCGAGGCCGAAGTCGGACTCACTCGACCGAATCGATTCGCGCTCGGTGCTGCGATGCCGATCGAGTCATTCCCGGTGAGTTTCACGAGATGAGCGAGCACGCTGCTCATGATCGGGTGCGCCGAAACCCTCAGGGCTACGGAATTCTGCCCGCCGGTGACGAAATCTTGGGCGGCAGAGGTCCGGTTCACGACGAGTGTGAGGGGTCCCGGCCACGTGGAATCAGCGAGCGTCCTCGCGTATCGGGGTATCGACGCTCCCCACGCCTCAAGGGCGTTGGTTCCGGCGATATGGACGATGAGCGGGTGGTCGGCGGGCCTGCCCTTGACGGAGTAGACCTGAGCTACCGCCGCTGCCAGATCGGCGCGGGCGCCCAGGCCGTAGACCGTCTCGGTCGGCAGCGCCGCGAGATGGCCGTCAAGGAGAGCGACGGCCGCCTCGCGGGGATCCGTTGTCAGGCGCACCCGGTCATCCAATCGCACCGTCCATCCTCGGTGCAGGTCAGCCGAGGAGTCGACGCTGGGCTGGGGTCAGGGCAGCACGCTGGGCCGGGGTCAGGGCATTCACCTGGCTTGGGGTCAGAGCCTGCAGTTGGGCGTTGCTCATGGCGGCTAGTGCATCCGGGTCCAGCTTCGCGAGCGAGCTTGGTCGCAGTCTGGCGACTTGAACTGCGGAGAGTTCACCAACCTGGTCCGGGGTGATCGCGGACGTCTGGGCAGGGGTGAGCCTCGCGAAAGCGGTGGTGCGTAGTCCGGCGAGCTGCTCGGCGGACATGTTCCCGATGGCAGCGGGCTGAAGTTTCGCCACGGCTGCCGGACGGAAGCCCGCGATCTGCTCCGGGGACAACGAGGCCACTGCCGCAGGGCTCAATGCCGCAGCCTGATTCGGTCGGATGAACGAGAGCTGAGAGGGCGAAAGTGCTTCGGCCTGCGCGGCAGACATCGAGGCGATGGCTGAGGCAGGCAACTGCGCCAGCACGCTGCCCGGAATCGTTGCCACTTGCTCGGGCGTATAGGCGTCAACCTGACCGGGGGTGACCCGCTGCGGATTCGGGATGACGATTGGTTCAACGATGGGCGCTGAAATGGGCGCACTTACCGGAGCACTCACGGGAGCCGCAACGGGAGCGGATATCGGGCTGGCGGCGGCACCGCCGCCTGCCGACCCGCCATCGCTGGAGCCGCCGCCTGACGATCCTCCGCTCGATGATCCTCCGCCTGACGATCCTCCGCCCGACGAGCTGCCACCTCCCGTGTATGCGTCGAAGGAGCGCGCGTACAGCAGTTTGTTCGGCGAGCCGAGGACTCCGGTGATGACATCAGTTGTTGAGGCCGAGGTGAGCGCCGCGACGACCTGCGCCGGGGTAGCCGACGTGTTGAGCCCGAGGTACAGGGCGGCAGCGCCAGCGACGTGAGGGCTGGCCATGGAGGTACCCGACATGGTGGCCGTTGCGGTTGTCGACGTGATGCCGGCGGAGGTGATGGATGACCCTGGCGCGAGGATGTCGACGCAACTGCCGTAATTCGAGTAGTAGGCGAGGGCATCGACGCTCGTCGTTGCTCCAACGGTTATTGCCGTTGGTTCGGCTGCCGGGCTTACGTAGCAGGCATTCTGTGTCTCGTTCCCGGCGGCGACAACGACCGTGACGCCGTCGGCGACCACGTTTGCCACGGCCGCCTCGAGGGCCGCGCTCTTTCCTCCGCCGAGGCTCATGTTCGCCACTGCCGGCACACCGACTGCGTGGTTTGTGACGATCCAGTCAAGTCCGGAGATGACTCCGCTCGTGGTGCCACTGCCGGAGCAGTTGAGGACCTTCACCGCGATGATGATCGCGGATTTCGCGACTCCCCACGTGGTGCCTGCGACTGTTCCGGCGACGTGGGTGCCGTGCCCGTGGCAGTCGGTCCAATCCGATGTATCTGCGGAGGTGGTGTTGTAGCCGCTGGCTGTTCGACCGGTGAATTGGGTGTGGGCGGTGTAGACGCCCGTGTCGATGATGTAGGCCCTGACGCCGCTGCCGGTGCCGGCCGGGGTGAAGAGCTGGTCGAGCGTGGAGGTGCGCTGGTCGATGCGGTCAAGGCCCCACGTGGCGCAGCCGTATGTTCCGGCCGGCACTGAGGTACCGCAACTGGAGGTCGGGGTGGGCGTCGGAGTCGCGGACGCGCTCGCGCTGTTCGTGATCTGGTAGACGTAGCGCCCGCTTTTTGCAGTGTACGGCGATCCGCTCGGTGGAGTCACCTGGCCGCTGATGAGGGGGGATGACCCGGTGTTGAAGAAGGGGGTCGGAGTTGTGCCGCTTCCTGAGAACCGTACGCTTTTCGTTCGATCGCTCGGAACGGCAAAGCCAATCTCGAGTGAGTATGTCGACGTGGCAATGTTGCTGTAGTTGAAGACGATATCGACGTCGCCGACGCGGCGGTCGTCGCGATTGACGATGAGTGCCTGGGCGGAGTAGACGGGACCGCTCGCGTTGTAGTGGCCGACATTCACCCAGTTGACGCAGTACGCCTGGCGTCCGCCGAAGGTCGTACCGAGCGGACCGAATTGCACGACTGTTGTGGCCGCGTTCGTCGTGTCGATGTCCGTGAAGACCGGAAGCACCAGCGGCCTTAGCGTGGTGCTCAGGTTGACGCTTTGGTAGGACGTGAACGGGCCCAAGCCGTCATTCCACGCGAACCCTCCGTTGTTGTTGATGTAGATCGAGGTGTATGCGGAGCCGTACCAGTTGGCGGTGGTGACCGCCGACACGTCTATCGACTCGGTGCCGTAATCGTCGTTGCGGGACATCGAGTTGGCCGCGCATCCGGAATCAGTGACGATGGCGCCGCTGCCCGAATCGTCATACGCCGTGCCGATTGAGACTGGAAGGTCTCGCTCGATGGCCGTGACATCGGCGCGAGTGCGCATGGTCATGGCCTCGGCCGGAGTCATGGACACGGCGAGACCATTGATGGCCTTGTCGTAGGTCGCCGCGACCTCGCCCCCGGAGGCCACCACAGCGGACGCGACCGCAGCCTGGGCCCCCTCACGGACGGTCACGATGTAGTCGAGTTCACCGGTTGCGCTTGATGAGGCGGACGCTGACTCGCTGCTGCTCTCGGATGGGGTCGGGCTTGCCGACTCACTGCCACTGGCGGTTGGGCTGGCACTGCTGGAAGGCGAGGCCGTCGCTGACGCGCTGCTGCTGGAATCACCTGAACTGGGGGGCATGTCTGCTGTCGCAGTCGTTGCCCATGCAGTGGCGGCGATGACCGCGGCAATGGTCGAGCAGGCGAGCATTGCGCGCCCGTGGGGGTAGGCCATGCACCTATTGGAACACCGAACGCGCCGGGGCACAAACACGGACGGGCGGATTCCTCATGCACCTTAATACTTAGGCGCATCATTTGTCAGGGTTGTGTAAAGACTGTGTGAGCATTGCGATTGGTGGGCGATCGCATGGAACCAATCGCGGGTTTTGGATGTCCAATAGCAACGACAGCCGACGGCGCAGAGCCGCTCGGCAGGCTTACCCAAGGAGGCATCGTGTCAACCCCGACCCCGCCGTACGAGCCGCTGACCTATGAGCGTCAGGACCCGTACGCGAACTATCCACCAGCAGGACGCAAGCAGCGACGGCGCCGTAGCGGCGCCGGGCTTATCGTCGGAGCGGGCATCGTTGCCCTCGTCGCCGGCGCTGCCGGCGGTGCGGTCGGCTATACGGCCGCGAAGACGGCGGCACCGACCCTCAGCATCGCCAGCCTGACCGGCGGGTCAACGTCGACAGCGGCTGCCGGATCGATTTCTGCCGTTGCAGCTGCGGTCCAGCCCGCAGTCGTGCAGCTCAACGTGACGGGCACCGCGGGCGACGGCACCGGCTCAGGGTTCGTCATCAGCGGTGACGGCTACATCGTCACGAACAACCACGTCGCCGGCGGCGGCGGGGACATCGAGGTGACCTTTGCCGATGGCAAGACCGCCACCGGCAAGCTCATCGGGGCCAATCCTGGTTACGACATCGCCGTCGTGAAGGTCGACCGGACGGGTCTGGCCACGGTTCCGCTCGGCGAGTCAGGAGCGCTCCTCGTGGGCGACACCGTCATCGCGGTCGGATCGCCGCTTGGGCTCCAGGGCACCGTGACGACCGGCATCGTGAGCGCCCTCAACCGTCCGGTGACCGCCGGCGGCGAGGGAGAGCAGGCCTACATCAACGCGATCCAGACCGATGCGGCGATCAACCCGGGCAACTCGGGCGGTCCCCTCGTGAATGGCGCGGGGGCGGTGATCGGTGTGAACTCGGCAATCGCCTCGATGGCGACGGGCGCGGGTCAGCCGGGCTCGATCGGCCTTGGCTTCGCGATTCCGATCGACGTCGTGAAGCGGATCACGGACGAGCTCATCAAGACGGGAACCTCCAGGACCCCGATCGTCGGGGTTCAGTTGAACATGACGTTCGAGGGCCCTGGCGCAAAGGTGGCCGAGGTGACCGCCGGAGGCCCGGCCGCAGCGGCCGGACTGAAGGTTGACGACATTGTCATGACGGTGAATGGGTCGCTCATCGCAGACCCGACCTCGCTCATCGTGACGGTGCGATCCTTCGCACCGGGAGACACGGTCGAGCTCACTGTCACGCGTGACGGCCAGACCCTCACGGTTCCGGTCACGCTGGAGGCCTCGAAGCAGGCCGAGTAGCACCTGCGGCCGCCACGACCGGGGCACCCGAGCCTGACCCCCTCACGGCTCGGGTGCCCCGCTCCTTTCCTACAACGCGATGCCCGAGGATGCGAGTCAGCGGGTTTCGGGGCAGGCTGGGGGGGTGCCTCCCTCCCCGCTCGCCCTCCTCGAATCGGCCCGTGAACAGGTCGCGTCGGGCTTTCGAAGAATCGTCTCCGGTGACCCGGATGGCGCCCCCGACTGGGTCCGTTCGATGGCGGACGGCTCCGATGTCGGCTACTTCGGGCCCGGATCCGCGCCCTGGTCGGTGCACGGATCCCTTCCGACGATCGTCGGCGGGGTGCGGGCCCTGCTCATGCAGGCGCTGCACCCGGGCGCGCTCGCGGGGGTCATGCAGCACTCGAGGTACGAGACCGATGCATTCGGCAGGCTCGCGGGCACGACGCAGTGGCTCACGGTCGTCACATTCGGCGACTGCGCGGCCGCTGATCGGGAGTGCGCCCGGGTCAAGGGCCTCCATCGCAAGGTGACGGGAACCTATGAGTCCTCTCTGGGCACGACGCCCTATGCCGCGTCCGATCCTGATCTCCTGCGCTGGGTTCATGTCGCATTCACCGACTCCTTCCTCGCGACCCATGAGGTCTGGGGCGGCCCGATCCCCGGCGGCCCCGATGCCTATGTGCGGGAGTGGGCGAAGGCCGGCGAGCTGGTCGGGGTGGTCGACCCGCCTCGGAGCGTGGCAGAGCTCCGATCGCAGATCGCCGACTACGGCCCGGTTCTGCGAGGTGATGCGGCGTCGGCGAAGACCGTGTCATTCATCAAGAACATGCCCTTCCCCTTGGCTGCGCGTCCGGCCTACGGCCTGCTCTTCGCCGGCGCGGTATCGACGATGCCACCTCCGCACCGCGCGCTCCTCGGCTTGCCGACCGTCCCGCTCACGGTGACGAAGCCGCTCATCGCGGCCCTGCTCGGCACCTTGGGGCTTGCGCTCGGACCGGCCTCGCCGTCGATGCGCGCGGCGGAGTCGCGGGTCGAGTCGCTCGAGTCCGACGACCGCACTGCGGACGGGGGCTCGACACAGTCGACCCCGGTGTAGCGCTGCGCCCATCCCTCGGGTGATGATGGGACGATGTTGCGGTTGGGACGCGTGGGACGAAGCGCGGCAGGGCTGGTGGCAGCCGTGGGGGCCGTCACCGTCGCGTTATCCCTCTTGGCGAATCCGGCAGCGGGTGCCCGAGCAGACCTGACCCCCCGGGTAGATGCCACTGGATCCGGCAGTGCCACGGCAACGGCGACGGCCACGGCAACACCTGACCCCTCGGCGAGCGCGACATCGTCAGCCCTCGCCTCGGCCGCCGCATCCCCGTCACCCACGTCCACGTCGACATCCTCGTCCCCCTCTCCAACCGCGACTCCCGACGCGACCGTGACGGCCGCCCCGACCGACACGCCACCGCCGGCACCGGCTCCACTGCCGCTTCCCACCGAACTCGGCAGCTGGTGCACCACCTTGTTCCCGCCGCAGCGCACGAGCATCGAGCGAGCGAAGGCGCAGGCCCTCATGGGCGGCAAGGCGACGGTGAGCCAGGGCGGCACCTACACCTTGACCGAGCATCCGAACTGGAAGCCGCAGGCAGCGACCGACACCTCGGGCGACCGGCACGTGAACTCGCTCAACTGGGCGCTGCCCCTGCTCTACCGAGGGGTGCACAAGCAGGTGCCGGCGCTCGTCGACCGGTTCAGGCAGCTCATGCACTACTGGATCGAGGACCACCGCGGGAAGCGCTCGTACTGGGTCAATGGGTCCATCTACGGCGGCCTGCGAACCCAGACGCTCGTGTGCGCTGCCCAGACCCTCAACGACCCGGTGATCACGCAGGCCGCGCTCAAGGACGCCGGCATCATGGTGGCGCGCAACTGGGCGACCCGTGAGGTTGCGAGCGGCACGAACAACACCGATCTCATCAGGCAGACGGGGGCGCTCGCGGCCTACTGCTGGACGGGCGATAACGCGCGCCGGGATCGTGCCTGGGCGAACCTTGCGAGCGTCGCGCGAGGAGTCGTCCACGAGGACGGCAGCGATGTCGAGGGCTCACCCGGCTATGCCGTCTACATCGAGAATCTTCTCACCGACGTCGAAGCGGCTGCCGCGACCTGCGGACTGCCGGCGGATCCGATCCCCGAACTGCGCGGCCGGCTCTACGACTTCGTGGCCCAGGCGATCCGGCCCGACTTCAGGCTCGAATCCCTCGGAGACACGATCAACGACTCGCTCAGAGGGGCCTTCGGAGCCAGCGACGCGCGGGCCGACTGGGTGCGGAGCGCGGGAACCACGGGCGCACCGCCTGCCCCGATCTACTCGTCGTACGCCGGCGGCTATGTCTTCGGGCGTGCGGGCTGGCAACCGCAGCCGGGCGGGGCCGACACCTTCTACTCCATGCGATTCTCGAGTTCCAGGCCCGCGACCCCGCACGCGCATGACGACGGCCTCGGCCTCACGCTCTACTCCCGCGGGGTCGAGTGGATTGGTGATCCGGGCCCGTACCGCTATGAGAACTCCAACGCCCTTCGCTGGTACATGAAATCGCGGACTGCCCACTCGTCGGTGACGGTCTCCAACTCCGGGCGGACGAAGTCGCGCGGCGTGCGAGCGCTTCGCACCCAAAGCGAGTGGGCGACCGGTGGCAACGACACCACCTGTCTGCGTGACGCGACCTGGGGCGCCGTCATCGTCACCCGCTGCACTCAGTACATCCGCTCGGTGGATGCGATCGTCGTTGCCGACTACATCGAGGCTTCCCGGCTCAAGGGGAAGCGCAATCCAGCCCGTGTCGTGACCCAGCGGTGGCAACTGCCCCCGGGCCAGAGCGCGAGCAACACCGGCGAGGTCCTGACCCTCGCATCTGGTGACAAGAGCCTGGACATCGTGAAGTCGGGCGAGGGCGGATGGAATGCCCGGACGGCGCGCAAGGGCTCGTCGATCGGGTGGTTCACGGAGGCATGGGGCGTGAAGGCACCCGGGGCAGTGCTCTCACGATCCGTCCGGCTCCCGAAGGGGCAGTCGAGCTCTGTGCTCGTCACCGTCTTCGTCCCGCGCAACCCAGGCGAGGCGGTGCCGGCGGTCATCGGCCCAGACGGCGTCACGATCACGCGCAACGGCCTGACGATCACGACCCCACTGCCTGCCCCAGGCTGAGCCCGCGCGATAGGCGGGCCCGCAGCTACTCGCCGGCGAGTAGCTGCTCGACGGCTTCGCGTGTCGGGAGCGATGGCACCGCCCCGGCGATCGTCGTGGCGAGGGCGCCCGCCGCGCTTGCCCAGCGGAGGGCGCCGGGCAGCGGCTCGCCGGCGGCCAGCGCTGCCGCGAGGCCGCCGCAGAACGCATCGCCCGCAGCGACGGTATCGACCGGCGAGACCCGGTAGGCGGCGACGGAGCCGGAACTCGACGGGGAGACCCAGACCGCGCCGCGGGCACCGCGCGTGATGATCGCGTTCGGCACCCCCCTGCCGGTGAAGTGGTGAGCGGCCTCATTCGCGTCGACGAGGCTCTCGGTGGGAAGGCCGGAGAGGTGCGCCGCCTCGTGCTCGTTCGGGACGAGGAAGTCGACGAGGGCGAGGAGTGACCCGGGGTAGTCGCGCACGGGGGCCGGGTTCAAGATGGTGCGGGCCCCGCAGGCGCGGCCCGCGGCCATGGCAGCGGTGATGGCCTCGAGCGGGACCTCGCCTTGGGTGAGGACGACGGCGACGTCGTCCAGCGAGTTGATGGCGGCGGTGACGTGATCTGCGGTGAGGGCCGCATTGGCCCCCGGGATGACGACGATGCGGTTCATCCCGGTTGAGTCGACCTCGATGAGTGCCGTGCCAGAGGGTCCATCGGCCGTGACGATCGCGGTCGCATCGATGCCCTCAGCCTTGACGATCCCCAGAAGCCAGTCACCCGAGTCATCGCCGCCGACGGCACCGATCATGCTCACCCGCGCTCCGAGCCGGGCTGCCGCAACCGCCTGGTTGAGCCCCTTGCCGCCTGGGTGGCGGTCGAGGGTCTCGCCCACGACGGTCTCTCCGGGCGCAGGCATCCGCTTTAGGCCAAGGACGAGATCGATATTGAGGCTCCCGACGACGACGACCCTGCCGGTCGCGCTTGCGGGCTGAGGATGCGGCGGGTCGGGGTTCATGGGACAAGTATCAGGGGCAGGATGTCGGCGGCATCAGTGACGATCCAGTCGGCAGCGGCAAGGCGGGCTACCGGCGTCCGGTGCGAGAGGCCGATGACCTTCATGCCTGCACGATGCGCCGCCTCGATGCCGTGGGGGCTGTCCTCGATGACCAGGCACCGCGCGGGCGCGATGCCCGCCCGCTTGGCGGCGAGGATGAACAGGTCGGGGAAGGGCTTGCCGCGCTCGACATGATCACGCGTGGTGATGACGTGGTCGGGGAAGAACTCAACGAGCTTCGTCGTCGTGATGCCCAGGCTCACCCGCTGCGACGATCCGCTGCTCGCGATGACGAAGGGGATGGCGGCGGCACCGAGCTGCTCGAGGAGCGTGCGAATGCCGGGGATCGGGTTGAGTTCCCGCCGAAACCCGTCGAAGAGCTCCTCGTGGAACCGGGCATCGAAGGCATCGCGATCGATGACGGTGCCCGCGTTCTCGATGGCGGTCATCACGGTGTCGAGGCTGCCGCCGAGGTACACGTTGATCGCCTCATCGACGGTGGTGGGGACCCCGTACTCGGTCAGCAGGCTCGCGCACAGGTCCATCGCGATGATCTCACTGTCGACGAGGACGCCGTCGTGATCGAAGATGACGAGGTCGAAGGGTCCGGCTGACGGCATGCCTGGCACTCGTCCACACTAGCCCCATGGCATCGAACCCCCTTGGCATCCACGCCCTCGTCTGGGTCGGCGGCTGGACCCCCGAAGAGGCAGAGCTCGCGATCTCCTCGACGGCCCGCGCCGGCTACGACCTCATCGAGATCCCAGCCCTCGATCCCTCGAGGATCAACGTCACATCGACCCGCGAAATGCTCGAGCGTCATGGTCTGCAGGCCTCAGTCACCATCGGCCTCGCCGCTGACACGGACATCAACTCGCAGGATGTTGCATGCATCGACCGGGGCCGCGACATCCTCATGCGTGCCCTCGAGGTGAGCAGTGGCATCGGCTCGACGTATCTCGGCGGGGTGATCTTCGGCGCGATGATGAAGTACTCGGCGCCGACAACTGAGCGGGCTCGCGCCAACTCGATTGCGGTCATCAAGGAACTCGCGCAGGAGGCGAGGGGCTGCGGCACGACAATCGGCCTCGAATTCGTGAACCGTTATGAGAGCAACCTACTCAACACCGCGCAGCAGACCCTCGACTACCTCGATCTCGTGGGCGAGGACAACGTCGTGGTGCACGCCGACGTCTACCACATGAACATCGAGGAGACTGATTTCCGAACGCCGATCCTCGCCTGCGGAGACCGACTCGGCTA
This sequence comes from Actinomycetota bacterium, assembly GCA_009699015.1. GTDB lineage: Bacteria > Actinomycetota > Actinomycetes > S36-B12 > S36-B12 > WLND01. The sequence continues at coordinate 11,253 of WLOY01000064.1, forward strand.
CGTCCATGTCGGGGAGTCCCACCGGGGCTATCTCGGGACAGGGTCGGTCAACTTCCCGGAGTTCTTCGGGGCGCTGAAGGAGGTCGGCTACGCGGGGCCGATCACCTTCGAGTCGTTCTCGTCGAGTGTCGTTGATCCGCTGCTCTCGAACACCCTTGCGATCTGGCGCAACCTGTGGAGCGACAGCACCGACCTCGCCACGCAGGCGCATGCCTTCATCAGCGCCGGCCTTGCCGATGAATAGCGAATGACCACGCTCGGCATCGACCTCGGCACCGGATCGGTCAAGGCCGCGGTAGTCGCCGCCGACGGCAGGATGCTCGGCGAGGCCTCGCGACCCTACGACGTTTTCGGCCCCGAGCCCGGCTGGGCGGAGAGCGATCCCCGCGAGTGGCTCGCCGCGGTCAACGAGGTGGTGGCCCGGGTGATCGCTGACACTGATCGCCCGATCGACGCGGTCGGCTTCTCGGGGCAGATGCATGGCGTCGTGGTGACGGATGCGGACCTCGTCCCCCTGCTCCCGGCGATCCTGTGGGCCGACGCCAGAGCGAGCGCCGAGGTCGTTGACCTAGCGGATTCCTTCACGGTGGAGGCGCTCGCCTCGCTTGGCTCGCCCGCAGTGCCGGGTTTCGCTGCCACGACGCTCAAGTGGCTGCAGCGCAATCGCCCCGAGGTGATGGGTCGTGCGCGGTACGCGCTGCAGCCGAAGGACTGGCTTCGGTCAGCGCTCGGAGGTGACATCGCCACCGACCCCAGCGATGCTTCGGGAACCCTGCTCTACGACGTCGTCTCCGGTGGCTGGTCGGCTGAGGCGATCGCCTGGACAGGGGTTGATCGGTACCTTCTCGCGGAGGTTCGCGGCTCATCCGATCCGGCTGGCACCGTGGCATTCGACTGCGGATTGACCGCACCCGCGGTCGTCGGGGGCGCCGACACCGCATGTGCCATGGGCGGTATCGGGCTGAGGGTGGGCAGTGGCTTCATCGCGGTGGGCACCGGCTCCCAGACAGTCAGCGTGCTCGACTCCCCGAGCGTCGACCCCAGCCTCGTCACCCACACCTTCGCGACCCTCGGGGCGATCGGGGCGGGCTGGTACCGGATCGGCGCCGTCCAGAACGCCGGGCTGTCACTGACGAAGGCGCTCGCCTGGCTCGGTGCCGACATCGCGGAGGCGGTCGAGGCGCTGCGCGCCGGAGTGCGGGCCAGCGACCCGATCTTCGTCCCGTACCTCGCCGGCGAGCGAACTCCATTCATGGACGCATCCCTTCGCGGAGCCTGGTCGGAGCTCTCACTCGCGACCGATCGTCCGGCGATGCTCCGGAGCATCCTCGAAGGGGTTGCCCAGGCGGTTGCGCTGGGCGTGCAGGCGGTCGAGGCGACCGGTGCCCGACTGCCAGCGACCGTGCCGATCGTGGGCGGCGGAACGCACGACGCGGCATTTCGGCAGTTGCTCGCCAGCGCGACCGGCCACGTTCTCGGGGTAACCGACGCACCGAATGCAGCGGTGGTGGGGGCTGCGCTCCTCGCCCAGGGTCGCACCAGCGCCGAGCAGCCCGCCGAGGTCTCGTCGATCGTCGAACCGGAGCCGGATGTGCAGGAACTCCTCGCGGCAAGGCGCGAGAGAATGGTGAATCTCGTCCGCACGTAGGAGCCCAGGGAGCAGCCATGAAGATCGCCATCGGTTCGGACCACGCCGGGTTCCTGCTCAAGGAGGCCCTCAAGGCCTGGCTCGCGACCCAGGATTACCAGGTCGAGGACCTCGGCACCTACTCAGCGGAACGGGTTGACTACCCCCACTTCGGTGCCGCGGTTGCGCAGGCGGTCGTTGCCGGGCGGGCCAGGTTCGGGGTCGCGGTGTGCGGCAGCGGCCAAGGCGTCTGCATGGCGGCGAACAAGGTGTCGGGGGCCAGAGGTGGCGTCATCAGAGACGTCAATGACGCTGAGATGACCCGGCGCCACAACAACGCGAACGTCGCGTGCTTCGGCGAGACCGTCACCTCCGAGAGGGTGGCGATCGACGCGCTGCACGTGTTCCTCACCACTGATTTCGACGGAGGACGCCACGCAGCGCGGGTCGCCCAACTCGGGCAGCTCGACGAGGGTGAGCCGGTCTAGCCCGAGCGGGGCTCAGCCGGTGTGAAGAACAACACCCGGCGAGGACGAAGTGACATGGCGTGCCACGGAACCGAATGACATCGCGGTACGTCAAACTAGGGAATCAGTTGTTCTCGACCACAAGGAGTTTTCCATGCGTCGCAGTTCCAGCATTATCGCCGCCGGTTCAATCGCCCTGCTCGGTATCACCGTGCTCGCCGGCTGCTCGTCCTCCACCTCGCCGGAGCCCGCTGCTTCGTCCGCCGCAGCCTCAGCCGCTGCATCGAACGCCGAGATGCTCCCCCCGGTCATGGTCGCTGAGGACGTCACGACCGCGAACGCGAAGGTCGGCGACTTCATCGTCATCCAGGTCACGAAGCTCGCGGGCACCACGATCGCGACGTCGACCCCCGACCTGCTCGAGGTCACCCAGGGCGGATCCGACGGCAGCGCCGAGTTCAACCCGGGAGCCAAGGCCCTCGCAGCCGGCACCGGGATCATCACGGTGACGAAGCCCGATGGCAGCAGCTACGACCTGACGGTCACCATCACCGAGTAGTTGATCGACCCGCATCAACAGGGCCGCCCCGGTTCGCCGGGGCGGCCCTGCCCGCGTCCGTGAACCGAACGGGCGCTCACGATCGGCGCAGGACGCTCACCGCGAAGTCGGCATCGGAGTGCCAGGGACGCAGGTCCCAGGTGGCGAACCGGTGCTCGAGTTCGAAGCCGGCATCGGCGAGATGCAGATCGAACGCGGTGACGTCGTAGCGATCGGTCTGGAAGCCGGCGACGACGAGGCCATCGGGCACGAGATGGGCCGCCAGCCGTGCCAGCACCTGAGTCTCGGTCTCCGGGGCGACGAATGCCAGCACATTTCCGGCGACCACGGCGGCGTCGAAGGGCTGGGGCTCGCCCATCGCGGCGAGGTCGAGCGTGGCGAGATCGGAGACAATCCAGACGGGACCTGGATGGTCCTCCCGGGCAGCGGCGACGAGCTCAGGGTCGATGTCAACGCCGACCACGTCGTGCCCGCGTGCGAACAGTGCCGCCCCTACTCGTCCGGGCCCGCATCCGGCGTCCAGAATCCGCGACCGGGGCTTGACCATCGCGTCCATGAGCCGGGCCTCGCCCGCGAGGTCCTCGCCCTCCGAGGCCATCTCGCGCATTCGCTCGACGTATCGCTGCGAATGGCCCTCTTCGGTCTCGGTGAACCAGCGTGGCGATGACGTCATGTCCACGACGCTAGCCCATGAGGTCGACAGCGCTGGCCCAGACGCGCTCGGCCTCCGCCGCTGCGCTCGGCAGCGATCCCGAGCGTCCGAACGACCCGTGGAACGAGTCGGGCGCATGGAAGTGGCGCGTGGGCACGCCGGAATTGATGAGTGCTCGTGCGTAGGCGATGCCCTCGTCGCGAAGGGGATCATGGCCGACGGTGAGGACGACCGCGGGGGGCAGCCCCTGCGGAACAAGGCCGGTGAGATCGACGCGCGAATCCTGAGGGGACGTGCCAGCGAGGTAATGGAAGTAGCACCATTCGAGCCCGGCCCTGGTGATGAAGGGGCCATCGACGAACTCGCTCGCGGACCGACTCGACAGGCTCGGGTCGATGCAGGGATAGACGAGGACCTGACCCGCGAGGCCGTCGTGCCCGATGAAATGACGCGCGGCCACCGCGGCGAGGTTGCCCCCCGCGCTGTCGCCCCCGACGACGACCCGGTGGCCGAGATCAAGCAGGGCAGCCGTCACGGCAATGGCGTCATCGACTCCGGCGGGGAACGGGTGCTGGGGCGCGAGCCGGTAGTCGATGCTCACGACCGCCCATCCGGTGAGGTCGCACGCATTGCGGGCCACAGGGTCGGCTGTGTCGATATCGCCGAACACCCAGCCGCCGCCGTGAAGCCACACGAGCGTGGTCGCTGGCGACGGGTTGCCGAGCGGGGCATAGCGCCGGACGGGCACCCCGGCAATGATGTCGTCAGCCGCGGTGACGGGGATCGTGTCGGGGTCCGGGCGCCACTGCGAGCGGCGAAGCGGAGCCTGGCTCCGATGCTGCATTTGAACGTCAACGGGGTCGATCGACACCGGGCCCGAGCCCTGGGCTGCGATGAGCTCGAGCCGCAGGGCCTCGCAATCGGGGGCGAGCGGCACGATGAGCTCTATTCCTTCATCCGGGTGCTCCATGCACCGCACCGTATCGTCACCGGCCGCTCGGCCCGGTGGCGTCCTTGACGCTGGAGTGGGCCGGAGCCGTTGTGGTTGGCTGAGTCCGTGATCGTCAGTCTCAAGCATGCGATTCCCCGTGTCGCCATCGTGCTCGCCATCCCGGCGATCCCGGCATTGGCGTTCACCGCATTTGGCTGGGGGAACGTCTCCGGGGTGTGGATGCTCGGCGCACTCACCGGGATCATCGCGACCCTGTCGAGCTCCCTGCGCCCGGCCACGCTCTCGGTCGTGGCGCTCTCGGTCGCCGCCGCGCTCGGCGTCGCGAACGCAGGCAATCCCTGGGGCGCGATGCTCATCATGGGAACGGCGGCAGGACTCTCCGGGCTCATGTCAGCGCGGGGCCTCCAATCGGCCGTGAGCATGTTTCCGATTGGTGCTGCATTCATGGTCGCCGAGCCGCCGATGGTGTTGATGAACACGTCCGCTGCGGGCAACGTGATCATGGTGGCGCTCCTCGTCGCCTGCTCGGGTGCGTGGGGGATGCTCGTCACCGGCACGGTGATGCGCAGGATCCGCTTCCCGGTCCCGGATCCCACCCCACCTGATCAGGCCCGAGTACTCGCCATCCTGCTCGCGATCGTGGTCGGAGGCGCCGCCTGGTTCGTGGCCGACCTGGATCTCGGTCACGGGGGAGCATGGCTCCTCATGACGATCATCGTCGTCGTCCGGCCCGGCATCCGAACGACCTTCGTCATGGGAGCCCAACGCGCCATTGGGACGGTCATCGGATTCATCATCGTCATCGCACTGAGTGCCTTCGTGAACCGCCCCGCCACCATGCTCGCGGTGGGAGGCATCCTCATGGGGGCATCACTCGTGATGCGGCTGAATCCCCGGCGCGCCTACTGGCAGTTCATGCTCGTCGCGACACCCGGCATCGTGCTCCTTGTCGGTGCCGATGGTGCTGAGGGGTCGCTGCTGGATGTCGCCGTGAGCCGCCTCGGCTACACGCTCATCGGCAGCGCGCTCGGGCTCATCGCCATGGGGCTGCTCATACCGTTCACCCGACGCGCCGCTCAGGGCACGACCGCGTCACAGGCCGATGCGATTCACGGGTCGGGTCTGGGCTCGTAGTCTTGGATTTTGCCTATTTCGATGCTGAGGTTTCTAGGGTGATCGGGTCGCTCGGGGGTGGCACTGTTCAGTCCTGAGCAGGAAAACACACTCTCGCGCTACTCAACCAACAGACCGTTTCGGAACGATCCATCCATGGGTGGGAAGATGATTCCGCGCCTCGTGACATGAACACGCCAGCCCGACTGCGTGTTCGCAGTCGGGCTGGTCCTGTTGTTCTTGAATCGTGCCCTGCTATGCGGCGGGTGCTGCGGGTGCTGCGGCGCCGCCGCGCTGGCCTTGGCCGCGGCCTGCGCCGTTGCCGCGGTTGCCCTGGCCGGGGGCGGTGTTCTGAACTGGGGCCTGGGCCTGGGCTGGTGCGCCGGTCTGATCGGCGGGGAGTGCAGCGTTCGGGTCTGCCTGACCGCCTCGCTGCCCGTTCTGCTGACCGTTCTGCGGGCCGTTCTGAGGGCCGCCTGCGACGGCGGGGCGCTGGCCGCCTCGGCCACCGATCCGGTTCTGGAGGCTGTTGCCGGCCCAGGCCTCGAAGATGTCGGCGTGGAGGGTTGATGCTGCGCCGCTTGCGAGGGTGACGCCGCTACCGCCGGTTGCTGCTTGCGGGTAGTTGATGGTCAAGGTCACCTGGGGTACGCGAACTGGGTGGTCTGTCGGGCACACGTTTCCGCTGGCGAAGACGAGGTGGGAGATGTGGTCGGCGCTGTCGAGGCTGGTGCCGTCCCAGCACTGCGGGAAGGTGATCTGTGCGACGAGGCGAGAGCCGGCATCGCATGTGGGAACGGTGGCGACGCTGGTTCCGAGGGTCGGCTGAGCGCCGCGAGTGGCGCAACCCCAGGCTGCGGTCTGGTCGGTGCGGCCGGCGACTGCCATGAATCCTGCGGGGAAGGCGGTGACATTGGGGCCGCGGCCCTCGTAGTGCACGCGTGCGGAGATCGGGGCAACGCGGGTGCCGTCCTGGTAGAGCGCGGGGACCCAGTAGGCCGAGAGGTCGTTGGAATCACTGCATGTCGTTGAGCCGGCGAGGAGCGAGGCTCCGGTTGAGTTCTCGTTCGTCGCCGTATTGCCGAAGAACTCGTGAAGGTGGCTCATCCCTGCGTGGCCCGGCATGACGATCGGGTCGACGGACGCTGAGTGGCTGAAATCGCATTGAACGGCGAACCCGCCGCCGCCCTGACGGTTGCCACCATTGCCGTTGTCCATTGGTGCGGCAGTCGCTGGGACTGAGGACATGATGAGGGCGCCGGCGATGCCAGCGGTGATCGAGACTGCCGCGATGGTGCTTCGGGTGATGCTCATGGTCACTCCTGCTGTCATGGTGTCCGGGCGCTTCCCGGTTGACACGAAGCATTGGGCAACAACGTGATCAGGTCATGGGCGTCGCGTTCGCAACACGTAAGGATCCCAGAATGCCGGAACCGCACCGATGTCTCAACGGTGGCGGCAAGGCGACTCGTCCACCCTCAAATACCGAACCCCCGGGCCAAGCGTGGCCCGGGGGTTTGATTGAGAAGTGTTAAGCGACCGGCTTCAGGCCCTTTGCGACCTTGACAAGCTGAGCATACGAAAGTCCCGTAGTTTCAACCTGGACGGTTGGGCTCTTTCCGGAAGGTGAGATCAAAATGAGGCCGCCAGTTCGAGCAACATCGGACCGCTTGCATGGCCCTCCGTTGTACCCGCTCACGGGAGCCTGAGCCTGAGCGTCCCACCCGCACTGGGCGGAAATGATCGCCTTGCCGGCTTGAGTTGAGACAGTAGAAACTTTCCCGAACCACGTGGCCGGGTCCGGATCGCAATCAGATGCGGAACCAATCTGCTTCATGGTGATAGTCGGGCCCTGCTTCACGGCGGTGGAGCGGTCGTACTCTGCGGAAATCGAATAACCGTTCCCGCACTTCTCAATTTCGATGTCAGTGGTCGAATGTAACGGAAGCCCGGCGGTGTACGTCGGCTGAATTACATTCTGGACAGCCTTCACATTCGCGGGGGTCTCTGACCAGTCCTGAATCCCAGTTGGCGCGGCGCTGGCGGGCGTAGCGAGAACGAAAACCCCCAGCCCAACGAGGCAAGTCATGGCAGAAACAACAGTTGAGTTCATCTACACATCCTTTGATTGACGAACATCCTTGATCCGTACGCCAAAGGCTACTCGCAGTTTCTAGGTGCCCGTGTCGGTAATGCGTGATTGCTTGGTGTTGCGGGAGAGTGTGTGATGGCGGAACCGCAGGACGTTGAGCAATGTGTGTTGATGGATGTCGAGCCGGGTTCTGGGGGTTCGGTGCGGGCGAGGCGGCCGGTGGAGAAGACGTTTCGCCGGTATGACCAGGACCAGCCGATGCTGCTGGCGCCGGATCTGCGGGACTGGCTGCCG
>WLOY01000065.1 GCA_009699015.1 Actinomycetota bacterium
ACGCATGCCGAGATCGTCGACGTCGACGACCTCGTCGACCGCTCGATCGACGAGGTCCGAACGGTCGCGACTGCGAGCAATGTCGACTTCATCGTCGGCTCGCCATCGCGAGCCTCGATCTACGGCGACCGCGGGCAGTTGCAGACGGCAATTCGCAACCTCCTTGCCAATGCAGTGTCCTACTCTCCCGGCGGCACGAGGGTGGCCACAGAGGCACGAGTCAACGGGTCGATGGTCGAGATCATGGTCAAGGATCAGGGCATCGGCATCCCGTCAAACGATCTTGACCGGATCTTCGAGCGGTTCTACCGGGTTGACCCTGCCCGGTCGCGAGTCACTGGTGGCACTGGCCTTGGCCTGTCGATCGTGAAGCATGTGTGCCAGAACCACGGTGGCGAGTGCACGGCGTGGTCCGAGGTGGGCGTTGGATCAACTTTCACTCTCAGACTGCCCCTATACGGGGCTGATCTGGACTCAGGTTCTGAGGCCCAGCCCATTTCCCTCGAGAACGTATCGATCCCGAACACGGAGGTGCCCGCATGACGCGCTTGCTGGTTGTCGAGGACGAGGAATCATTCTCCGACGCTCTGTCGTTCATGCTGCGCCGTGAGGGGTACGAGGTTGTCGTCGCGGGTGATGGTCTCAAGGCGATCGACGAATTCGATCGGCATGGCGCAGACCTCGTCCTCCTCGACCTCATGCTCCCTGGAATTTCGGGAACCGAGGTGTGTCGGCTGATCCGCGGAAAGTCGACCGTGCCGATCATCATGCTCACCGCCAAGGACGGCGAGGTCGACAAGGTCGTCGGCCTAGAACTGGGCGCCGATGACTACGTGACGAAGCCGTTCTCCTCACGCGAGCTCCTCGCTCGGGTCCGCGCGGTGCTTCGCCGCCACGGGGAGATCGACGAGTTGCTCCCCGCGGTGGTTGAGGCAGGTCCGGTCCGGCTGGACGTCGACCGCCACGCGGTCTCAGTGCGCGGATCGACGGTCAGCCTGCCGCTGAAGGAATTCGACCTGCTCGAACTCCTCGTCCGCAATTCCGGGAGGGTCCTCACGCGATCGCAGTTGATCGACCGGGTATGGGGCGCCGACTACGTCGGAGATACGAAGACCCTTGATGTCCACATCAAGCGTCTGCGAGCCAAGGTGGAGGTCGATCCGGCGAATCCGGTCCACATCCAGACCGTCCGCGGCCTCGGCTACCGATTCGAGTCCTGACCCTTCAGCTGAAGGCGCGGCCGGCTGGCTCAGGCGCTACTGCAGCGGCGCGGAGACAGGGTTCGGGGAGATTCCCTCGTAGTAGCCCGTGGGTGGCACGCTCAGCACGCTGAAGGCCAAGGTGCCGGCTCGCTCGAACTGCATCACGACCGGGACGTAGCTGCTCGAAGTGATGTCGAGGTCATATGAGTTCACCCAAAAGTCTCCGTCGTAGCCGAAGTTCACGGCCTTCCCGGGGGCGAGCTCGCCGGCGCCGGGGGTGACGTAGGCGGGGGCGCCGTTGATCGCGATCCCGATGAGCCGGTCAGGGACCCGGCCGGTGTTCACGAGGGTGGTGATGAGCGTGCCGCTCATGGACCCCTCGGGGCCGGTGACAAGCGTCGCATTCTCGATTCGCAGCTCGCCGACGACCTCCTGGGTGCCGTTGCCCGAATTCATCGTGCTCTGCGCGGTGGTCGTGGCATCCGGTCCGTTGTAGCAACCGGAGAGCAGGGGGCTTACCGCGAAGGCGATGGCACCGATGAGCAGTGCGGTTCGGCGGGGGATCGGGTTCAGTCGTGTCGTCGTCACGGGTCAAGGTTAGCGGGAGGATTTCGGTGATGCCTTCGCGTGGTAGTCTAGGCAGTCGGAAAGGGGCTTCACTCCATGGCTTTTAGCGTTGGCGACACTGTTGTTTACCCGCATCACGGGGCTGCTCTCATCGAGGCCTTGGAGATGCGCACTGTTCGTGGCGAGGAGCGCGAGTACCTCGTCCTCCGCGTTGCTCAGGGCGATCTGACCGTGCGCGTGCCCTCTGACAACGTCGATCTCGTGGGCGTGCGAGACGTGGTGAACCAAGAGGGCCTCGATCGCGTATTCAACGTGCTTCGTCAGCCCTACACCGAGGAGCCGACCAACTGGTCGCGCCGTTACAAGGCGAATCTCGAAAAGCTTGCCTCCGGCGATGTCATCAAGGTGGCCGAGGTCGTCCGCGACCTGTGGCGTCGGGAGCGCGAGCGAGGCCTGTCCGCAGGTGAGAAGCGAATGCTCGCGAAGGCCCGTCAGATCCTCGTGAGCGAACTGGCCCTGGCCGAGAAGACCGATGAGGACAAAGCCGAGGCGATCCTCGACGAGGTCCTCGCCTCCTAGGCCGCGGTGACAGCCGAACGGCGAACCGCGGCCATCGTGCCGGCCGCGGGACGCGGCGAGCGACTCGGACCGGGGGCGCCGAAGGCACTTCGACTGCTGGGCGGAGCACCGCTCCTCGTGCACGCAGTGCGTGCCTTGAGTGCATCGCATGCGATCGACCTGATCGTCGTCGCTGCGCCCGTTGATCAACTTGACGAGGTGCGAGTGCTGCTCGATCAGCCTGATCTGTCGACGGAGATCGAGGTGGTCGCCGGCGGAGAGTCGCGCCAGGAATCGGTCGCCCTTGCCCTCCTATCGCTCAGCCCCGATATCGAGGTCGTGCTCGTGCATGACGCGGCCCGGCCCCTCGTGCCGGCCGAGCTTGTCGCTGCAGTCGCCGCGGCCGTACACGCTGGAAACCCTGCCGTCGTGCCCGGCCTCCCTGTCGTGGACACCGTCAAGCAGGTCGATGGCAAGGATCACGTCCTGGCCACGATCGACCGGCGCCCACTGCGCGCAATCCAGACACCTCAGGGCTTCTCGAGGACAGTGCTGCAATCTGCGCACGCGCTCAGCGATCCCCATGAGAGCTCGGCGACCGATGATGCCGGCCTTGTCGAGCTCTCTGGCCACCGGGTCCTCGTGATCCCCGGCCACGAGGAAGCCTTCAAGGTGACCCGCCCGATCGACCTCGTGCTCGCCGAGGCACTCCTCGCTCGCCGCCGAGCCGCAGGCATCGTCACGTGAGCGGCGTACCCGTCGTCGCCGTCCCCCTCGTGGGGGTCGGAACGGATGTCCACGCCTTCGCGGAGGGCCGTCCGCTGTGGCTCGCCGGGCTCCTGTGGCCGGGCGAGACTGGGCTCGCCGGACACTCCGACGCTGACGTCGCGGCACATGCCCTGTGCGACGCACTCCTGGCCGCCGCTGGGCTGGGCGACCTCGGAGAGGTCTTCGGGACCGATGATCCGAGGTGGTCGGAGGCGGCGGGGGTGACCCTCCTTGCGCACACCGCCCAACTCGTTCGCGAGGCCGGCTTCGCCATTGGCAACGGGTCGGTGCAGGTCATCGGCAACCGGCCGCGAGTCGGACGACGGCGGCAAGAGGCGCAGGATGTCATGAGCGCCGCGATCGGTGCACCGGTGCGCGTTTCGGGCACGACCACCGACGGCCTTGGCCTCACCGGCAGGGGCGAAGGGGTGGCCGCGATTGCGGTTGCCACGGTCATAGCAGGGGTACGGTGAGGGCATGAGTGTTGAGTTCACCGCAGCAGTTGCGTCGATCCTCGATGCGCCGGAGTTCGCCACCCTCGCGACCCTCCAACCGGATGGCCAGCCGCAGTTGTCCGTGGTGTGGCTGGCGCGTGATGGCGATGACCTGCTCATGTCCACCGTGAAGGGTCGCCAGAAGCACCGCAACCTCGGGCGTGACCCGAGGGCGACCGTGCTCGTGTATCCGAAGGCGAACCCCTACTCCTACGTCGAGGTTCGGGGCACGGTGACGATGACCGAGGAGGGCGGCCGCGAACTCATCGATCGGCTGAACCTGCAGTACACGGGCGGGGACCGCTACACGATGGACGACGGTTCCGACAATGTCCGTGTCGTCATCCGGCTCACCCCGTCCAAGGTCATCGCCCTGTAGGCCCTGACACGTCCGAACTCATGAAGCCCGCCACCCGCCAATGAACCCGAACCACGAAAACGACCATCGACGAGAAGATCGGTAACCTCCGCCGTGCCGCTATCCCTGTATGACTCCGCAACGCGGGCCACCCGCGAATTTGTCCCCATCGTTCCTGGCAGGGTAGGCATCTACCTCTGCGGGGCCACGGTCCAGGCGCCTCCGCACGTGGGGCATATCCGCAGCGGGGTCTCGTTCGACGTCCTTCGTCGCTGGCTCATCGCACGCGGCTATGACGTGACGTTCGTCCGCAACGTCACGGACATCGACGACAAGATCATCCACAACGCCGGCCACGACGATATCCCCTACTGGAATCTCGCCATGCGAAATGAGCGGGCATTCAGCCGCGCCTACGAGGTGCTCGGCTGCCTTCCGCCCACCTACGAGCCTCGCGCCACCGGCCACATCCCGGAGATGATCGAGTTGATGCAGCGGCTCATTGATCGCGACCACGGCTACTCGGTGCATGGCGATGTCTACTTCGATGTGCGGAGCTTTGACGGCTATGGATCGCTGAGCGGCCAGCGCATCGACGACATGCTTGCGTCACCCGATTCGGCGGCCCAGGAGAAGCGCGACCCGCGGGACTTCGCCATGTGGAAATCCGCTAAGCCGGGTGAGCCGGCCTGGCAGACGCCGTGGGGCCCGGGTCGGCCCGGATGGCATATCGAATGCTCGGCGATGGCCGGCAAGTACCTCGGCGAGCAGTTCGACATCCACGGTGGCGGCCTTGACCTCATCTTCCCCCACCATGAGAACGAGATCGCGCAGTCGAAGGCGTCCGGCTGGCCGTTCGCGAACCTTTGGATGCACAACGCCTGGGTGACCACCTCGGGGGAGAAGATGAGCAAGTCGCTCGGAAACTCGCTGCTCGTCGACGAGGTCGTGAAGCGAATCGCCCCGGTCGAATTGCGCTACTACCTCGTGAGCGCCCACTACCGATCGATGCTCGAGTACTCCGACACATCGGTGGCTGAGGCCGGGCAGGGTTATCGCCGGATCGAGGGGTTCCTCCAGCGGTCATGGGAGATCATCGGTGGCGGCCGAGCGCTGCCAGAGGTAGACCCTTCGAAGCGGCCGCAGGCGTTCGACGATGCCATGGACAACGACCTTGCCGTGCCGCAGGCGCTTGCGGTCCTCCACGAGGAGGTCCGTCGGGGCAATGCTGCGCTCACGGCGCAGAGCTCAGCCGAGGTGGAGGGCTCGTTCGCTGCCACCCTTGCGATGCTTGACGTATTCGGCCTGAATCCGTGGGATTCGCTGTGGTCATCGGGCGAGAGAGCGGGCACTGCGGCCACGGAGGTCATTGATGCGCTCGTTCAGGTCCTCATGACCCAGCGGCAGGAGGCAAGGTCCCGCAAGGACTTCGCTGCGGCCGACGCCATTCGCGATGGGCTCGATGCGATCGGCATTCGGATCGAAGACACCGCGCAGGGTGCGCGCTGGACGCTTGAGAAGTAGGGACTGAACATGGCTGGCAACTCTCAGCGTCGCGGTGCGATGCGCAACGAGGGCACGAAGAAGGGCGCGACCGTCGGGTCGGGCGGGCAGCGGCGCAAGCAGTTGAAGGGTCGAGGCCCGACGCCCAAGGCAACCGAGCGCACGTACCACCCGGCCGCTCGCCGCGAGCGCGCAGCAGCGAAGCGTGCCGACGAGGCGAAGGACCGCCCGCCGGCATCGGCGCGGCGCCGCACTGCTCGTGAGGAAGCGAGCATGCTCATCGGCCGCAATCCCGTCGTCGAGGCGCTGCGCGCGAAGGTGCCGGCCAAGGCGCTCTACGTCCAGGTGAAGATGGAGAGCGATGATCGCTGGCGCGAGGCCTTGCGCCTGGCCGTCGCCTTCAACATCCCGGTGCTCGAGGTGTCGCACACCGACATGGATCGCCTGACCGATGGCGGCGTCCACCAGGGCCTCGCCCTCGCTGTCCCGGCCTACGACTACGCCGACCTCACTGATGTCTCGACCGGCACCCTCCTGGTCGCCCTCGATGGCGTGACCGACCCCCGCAACCTCGGGGCGATCGTGCGATCGGCCGCGGCATTCGGCGCCGACGGCGTCATCATCCCGAGCAGGCGTTCAGCAGGCGTCACTGCAGGGGCCTGGAAGGCCTCAGCGGGGGCGCTCTCCCGGGTTCGGGTTGCCCAGGTGACAAACCTGACCCGCTCCCTCGAAGCGCTGCAGCAGCAGGGCTTCACCGTTGTGGGTCTCGCAGCCGATGCGCCGCAGTCGGTGAGCGGCCTGCCGGCCGATGTGCTGACCGACAAGATCGTGCTCGTCATCGGCTCCGAGGGCGAGGGACTCTCGCGACTCGTGGGCAAGACCTGCGACTGGATTGCGAAGATCGGCATGCGCTCTGACACGGAGTCGCTCAATGCGTCAGTGGCAGCGGGCATCGCGCTTCACTCGGTGTTCGCGGCCAGGGCCTGATCTCGAGCGCGCCGCCCGAAGGCTGCGGCCGCGAGAGGGAACACGAGGACCGATAGGGCTCCTGCACCGACAAGGGCCGCGGCGTTCTCAGGTCTCATGATGCCGGCCTCTGTCTCGAGGGTCGTCACCGCGACGATTATCGGAAGGCCTGTTGCCACGAGCAGCGAGAAGCGGGCCCGCTGACGAATATTCGGTAGGGCCTTGCGGTAGATGAAGAACTGCGGCACTCCCCGAACGAGGAGCAGCAGCAGGAAGAACAGTGCGAGCAGTAACGGATTCTCGACAATCGAGTCGATGTCGAGGTTGGCTCCTGAAGTGATGAAGAAAACGGGGACGAGGAATCCAAACCCAATGGCCTCGACCTTCGCCGAGAGTACAGAGCCTGAGCTCGGCAGTGAGAATCTCCGGACGATGACCCCGGCGGCGAATGCACCGAGCACCGCGTCGAGGCCGAAGCCGTCGGCTACCGCGAGGAGCAGGATGACGATGAGCATCGTCAGCCGAACCGCAGTCTGAGCACTGGTGTGATGACCTTGCTCGATGAGCGTGGCAATGCGCACGCTTCTCAACCGCTGGGGAATGACCGCGAGGCCGACCGCGATGACGGCGAACGCCGCGAGCGTGATGAGCGCGAGGAACTTGGACTGCGAACCAAGGAGCACGGCAATGGCGATGATCGGCCCGAACTCGCCCCAGGCCCCGGCCCCCATGAAGAACCGCCCGAAGGGACCGGTGAGATCGCCGGAGTCGCGCAGGACCGGAAGGAGCGTTCCGAGCGCCGTGGAGGTGAGGGCGATGGACACACCGATGAAATCGTCGATGATCCCGGCCGCTTCAAGCAGGCCAGAGACGATTCCGGCGATGAGCAGCGAGATGCCCCATCCTGCAGCAGCCAGGCGGCCACTTCGCCCACGAACGGAGGCCTGCTCGAGCTCAAGGCCGGCAAGGAAGAAGAGCATCGCAAGGCCGAGGTCGGAGAGAAGCATGATCGGCGGGGTGACGCTGATGATCCGAAGTGACTCGGGGCCAAGGAGGATTCCAAAGCCGATGAGGAGCACCACATCGGCGACGCGCAACCGAAGCATCCCAACGATGAGCGGTACGGCTGCGGCGATGATCGCAATGGCGACGAGGGAGACGAGGTCGTTGCTCACCCACGAAGCCTGTCACGGGACGGGTGTCGCCGCTGCCCATACAGTGGGGCCATGTCCGAGCCGCCGAGAGCCACGCTCGCCGGTATCGCCGAGATGGCGGGGGTCAGCGAGGCGACGGTGTCTCGGGTGCTCAATGACCGGCCGGGGGCCTCCACCGTGACACGGCAGGCAGTGCTCACTGCACTCGACGTACTCGGATATGAGCGGCCAGTTCGGCTCAGGGGAAAGACCGGCCTTGTCGGCCTCATCACCCCCGAGCTGACCAACCCGATCTTTCCGGCCCTTGCGCAGGTGATGGAGACGCATCTGGCCCAGCACGGCCTCACCCCAGTGCTCTGCACCCAGACCCCCGGCGGAGTCGGCGAGGATGAGTACGTCGAACTCCTCCTCGATCGCGGGGTGGCGGGGATCATCTTCGTGTCGGGGATGCATGCCGACGCGACGGCCGATAACGCGCGCTACAAGGCCTTGACGGAGCGAGGCCTTCCCGTCGTCTTCGTGAACGGATTCGCGGTTGGAGTCGATGCGCCGTTCATCTCCGATGATGACGTGACGGCGATGGACCTCGCCGTGTCGCATCTGGCATCGATGGGGCATCGGCGGATTGGCCTCGCTGTCGGCCCGGATCGATTCGTCCCCGTGGTGCGCAAGCGAGCCGGGTTCCTCGCCGCGATGGATCGTCATCTAGGAGTGCCGCCCCATGAGGCCGAGGCGCTCATCGCGCGGTCGCTCTTCACCGTCGAGGGGGGCCAGGCAGCAGCCCACCACCTGCTCGCAGCCGGCGTCACCGCGATCGTCTGCGGTTCGGACCTCATGGCACTCGGTGCCGTTCGCACCGCTCGGCAGCGTGGTCTGCGCGTGCCCGAGGATGTCTCGATCGTGGGATACGACGACTCGCCGCTCATCCCCTTCACCGATCCACCCCTCACCACGGTTCGCCAGGCGGTCGAGGCCATGGGAGCGGCGGCGGTGCAGGCACTCATCGACGAGGTAAATGGCACGCCCGCCCCGAGGGACGAGTTCGTATTCAGGCCGGAGCTCATCGTCCGCGGCTCCACCACGGCGGCTCCCCGCTAGCAGCTAGAACTGGCAGGATGCATCTATGTCGCGTCCCGTCATCGGTCTCACCTGCTACCTCGAACCGGCGAAATGGGGGGCCTGGAACATCGAGGCCGCCCTCCTGCCGCACTGGTATGTCGATCTCTTCCAGGAGGCCGGTGCGCACGTCGTGATCCTGCCGCCCGACATCAATGACGACGTCAGTGTGCTTGATCGGCTCGACGGCCTCGTCATCGTCGGGGGCGCTGACGTAAACCCGGCCTCGTACGGTGAGCCGGCCCACGAGACGAGCGATAGACCGCGCGAGAGCCGCGACTCCTCCGAGGCGAACCTCTACCGAGGCGCCCGAGAGCGAAACATGCCCGTCCTCGGAATCTGCCGCGGGCTGCAGGTCATGGCAGTCGCGCACGGCGGGTCGCTGCATCAGAATCTGCCCGACGTCTCGTCGCTCATCCATCGTGAGCGGCCCGGCGAGTTTGTCGAGCACCCGGCCACCTTCACCGACGGCTCGATCATCGCGACCTCGCTCGGCGGAACGAGCGTTGTCGTGAACTCCTCCCATCACCAGGCGGTGAGGGATCCGGGCGACCTCACTGTGACGGGGCACGCCCCCGACGGAACCATCGAGGTGTGCGAGGACCCATCGGCGTCCTTCTGCGTCGGGGTTCAATGGCACCCTGAGCACCCTGACCGCCGCACGGCCGATCGCGGACTGATCACCGGGTTCCTTGAGGCTGCACGACTGCATCGCGATAGCGAATAGCAGTGCTCGCCTCCTCGGCCCAATTGCGGCTAAGGGTCGGCGACCTCGTCGGCAACCGAGCCGTCGCACGGCGGGCGATCGAGGCGGCAGCCCAGGCGGGTGCCCGCCTCGTCGTACTACCCGAACTGGCCGCGTCCGGCTATGTCTTCACCGACAAGGCTGAGGCTGCGACCCTGAGCGAGGACCTGGACGGCCCCACCGTGACCGAGTGGATGGGTCTCGCCGCCGAGCACGACCTCGTGATCGTCGGGGGCCTGGCCGAACGAGGCGCAGCAGGAGCCCTGTTCAACACCGCGGTCGTCATCGACCCGAGCGGTCTGCGCGCCTCATATCGCAAGGCCCACCTGTGGGACTTCGAGAAGGAGATCTTCAACGCCGGTGACGCCCGTCCGCCGGTCATCGAAACCGACGTCGGCCGAATTGCCGTGATGGTCTGCTACGACCTCGAATTCCCGGAATGGGTTCGACTGGCGGCCCTCGCCGGAGCCGACATCCTCTGCGTCCCGACGAACTGGCCGCTCGCCCCGCGACCCGTGGACGAGCGCCCAGGCGAGGTCATTCGTGCCCAGGCAGCCGCGTCGACGAACCGGATCTACGTCATCGCTACCGACAGGTGCGGGGTCGAGCGGGGGGTCAAGTGGACAGGTGGCAGCGTCATCGTCGATCCGGACGGCTTTCCGCTCGCAGGCCCGGTGAGCGCCGACGAACCGGCGCTGCTACTCGCCGACATCGACGTTGCCTGCGCCCGCACGAAGGCCCTCGGTGAGCGCAATGACGTGCTGGACGACCGGCGAACGGACCTCTACTGACCGAATGACGCTTAGCTCTAGAGCGGCGTGACGTAGGCCCCCGAGATCCCGCCGTCGATGAGGAAGTTCGACGCCGTGAGGAACGAGGAGTCGTCGCTCGCGAGGAAGGCCACCGCGGCCGCGAGCTCGCTGGGCTCGCCGAAGCGTCCCATCGGGATGTGGACGAGTCGGCGTGCCGCGCGCTCCGGGTCCTTCGCAAACAGCTCGATGAGAAGTGGCGTGTTCACCGGGCCGGGGGAGAGCGCGTTGACCCTGACGCCGGATCGGGCAAACTGAACGCCGAGCTCGCGGCTCATGGCGAGCACCCCGCCCTTGGATGCGGTGTAGGAGATCTGCGAGGTCGCGGCCGCCATCGTGGCTACGAAGGAGGCGGTGTTGATGATCGACCCCTTGCCCTGCTCGAGCATGTAGGGGAGGACCTCCTTGCAGCACAGGTACACGCTGGTGAGGTTCACCTCCTGCACGCGACGCCAGGCGTCGATGCCGGTCTCGAGGATGGAATCGTCGTCCGGTGGGGAGATCCCGGCGTTGTTGAACGCAATATCGATGCTGCCGAACGTCTGCTTCGCGGTGCGGAACATGGTGGCGACGTCCTCGGCGCTCGTCACGTCGGTCTTGACGAAGATGCCATCGACCTCGGCGGCGGCTGCCTCGCCGGAGCGGGGATCCACGTCGCCGATGACGATTCGTGCACCCTCGTCGGCGAGGCGGCGGACAGACGCGAGGCCGATTCCACTCGCACCACCGGTGACCACGGCAACGCGGCCCTCAAGCCGCCGGCACTTGCTCTCGTTCATTGCTTCCTCTTTCGTCAAGGGTTCGGGCTGCGTCAAAGATGCGGCCTTCGCCAAAGGTTAAGCCTCGTCAGTCCTCGGTGCTGATGAAGACGTTCTTCGTCTCGGTGAACGCGTCGAGGGCATCGGGTCCGAGTTCGCGGCCAAGGCCGGACTTCTTGAAGCCACCGAAAGGCGTCCAGTAGCGGACGGAGGAATGCGAGTTGACCGACAGGTTGCCGCTCTCGACCCCCCGGGCCACGCGGATCGCACGGCCGACGTCGCGCGACCAGATTGATCCGGAGAGTCCGTACTCGGAGTCGTTCGCCATGCGAATCGCATCGGCCTCGTCCTCGAAGGGAGCGACGACCACGACCGGTCCGAAGATCTCCTCGCGATAGGCGCGGTCCTGCTCGGTGGCGGTGAGGACGGTGGGCGGCAGCCAGTAGCCGGGGCCGCTCGGGCAGGTGCCCTGGAAGGCGATCGGAGCACCGTCCGGCAGAAACGTCCGGACGGTGTCGTACTGCCCTTTCGATACGAGCGGCCCCATCTCGGTGCGCTCATCGGCCGGGTCACCGACGACAACTCCCTTGACTGCCGGCTCGAGCAGTTCCATGAACCGGTCGTAGACGCTCCGCTGAACGAGGATGCGCGAGCGTGCGCAGCAGTCCTGGCCGGCGTTGTCGAACACGCCATTGGGGGCGGAGGCGGCGGCCTTCTCCAGATCGGAGTCGGCGAACACGATGTTCGCGCTCTTGCCGCCGAGCTCGAGGGTGACCGCCTTGACGTGGGCGGCGCAGCCGGCCATGACGGAGGATCCGACCGAGGTGGATCCGGTGAAGACCACCTTGCGAACATCGGGATGATCGACGAAGCGCTGGCCCACGACCGACCCCTTGCCGGGCAGAACGGTGAGCACGTGCTCTGGGATGCCGGCCTCGAGCGCGAGCTCACCGAGCCTCATGGCGGTCATGGGCGTGAGCTCGGCGGGCTTCATCACCACCGTGCAGCCCGCTGCAAGCGCTGGCCCGAACCCCCAGGCAGCAATCGGCATCGGGAAGTTCCAGGGGACGATGAGGCCGACGACGCCGACCGGCTCCTTGAAGGTGATGTCGATGCCGCCAGCCACCGGGATCTGCCGGCCAAAGAGCCGCTCGGGAGCCCCCGAGTAGTAGGCGAGCACGTTGGCGACGTTGCCGGCCTCCCACCTCGCGTTACCGATCGTGTGACCGGAATTGAGCACCTCGAGTTGCGCGAGTTCCTCTGCGTGGTCTCGGACGACGTCGGAGAAGCGGCGGAGGAGCGTTGCTCGGTCTCCTGGCGCGACCTCGCGCCAGGTCTTCAGCGCCGTGGCAGATCGGGCGATGGCCTCGTCAGTCTCCTCGAGGGAGGTCGGAGCGATGCTGGCGACGACCTCTTCGGTCGCCGGGTTGATGACGGAGAACATGACGCTCCTGCACTGGGATGTGGTGGTCGGATTGAAACTCTGGTGATTACAGCCGCTCAAAACTGCGGAATCGCTCCCAGTCGGTCACGGCGCTGCCAAAGGCGGCGAGCTCAACCCGCGCCATGTTTGCGTAGTGCGCCTGGACCTCCTCACCGAAGGTGCTCGTGATCCAGGGGGAGGACTCCCACAGGTGCAAGGCCTCGCCCATCGTGGCGGGCACCCGTGATGAGTCGCTGCTGTAGGCATTGCCCTGGAATGCCGGCTCGAGGGGCAGTGACCGCTCGATGCCGTCGAGGCCCGCTGCGACCATGCCGGCGACGGCGAGGTAGGGATTGACGTCGCCGCCTGGCACGCGGTTCTCGAGGCGAAGGCCGGCACCGTGGCCGACGAGCCGGAAGGCGCATGTGCGGTTGTCATGGCCCCACCGGATTGCCGTCGGTGCGAACGAACCGGGGACGTAGCGCTTGTAGGAATTGATCTGCGGCGCGAAGAGGAGGGCCAGCTCATTCGCGTGAGCGAGCTGCCCCGCGACGAAGGCCTTGCCCAGGGCCGACATGCCGGAGGGGTCGGCGGCGTCGGCCATGACCATCGATCCGTCGGCACCCCGGAAGGAGAGGTGGATATGGCAGGAGTTTCCCTCGCGCTCATTGAACTTCGCCATGAAGGTGAGTGCCATGCCCTCCTGGGAGGCGATGACCTTCGAGCCGGTCTTGTAGATGACGTGGTTGTCACAGGTGCCGAGCGCATCGGTGTAGCGGAAGGCGATCTCGTGCTGGCCGAGGTTGCATTCGCCCTTCGCGCTCTCGACCACCATGCCCGCTTCGTACATCTCATTGCGGATGCGGCGGAGCAGTGGCTCGACTCGCGCTCCACCGAGCATCGAGTAGTCGATGTTGTAGAGGTTCGCCGGGGTGAGATCCCGGTAGCCGGCGTGCCAAGCCTCCTCGTAGGTGTCCTCGAAGAGGATGAACTCGAGTTCGGTGCCGACAAAGGCGCCCATACCGGCATCCGACAGGCGGCCGAGTTGGCGGCGCAGGATCTGGCGAGGCGACGCCACGATGTCCGTGCCGTCCTCCCAGAGTGCATCGCACAGGACCCCGACGGCTCCCGGCTCCCACGGCATGCGGTGAAGGGTCGCGAAATCAGGACGCATGACGAGGTCGCCGTAGCCGGTGTCCCACGATGACATGGCGTAGCCCTCGACGGTGTTCATGTCGACATCGACGGCAAGCAGGTAGTTGCACCCCTCGGTTCCGTGGGCCAGGACCTCGTCGACGAAGTACTGGGCGTGGATCCGCTTGCCCACGAGCCGGCCCTGCATGTCAGTGATGGACACCGCGACGGTGTCGATCAGGCCCGCCTCGACCTCCTGCTTCAGGGTCTCAATATCGAGTGCGAGTCTGCGAGCCATCGTGTCTCCGTCCGTTCTTGCTCTAGTTTCCGCATTCCACTGCCTGCGATCCGATGGTGCGACCTTGCCCGATGGAGCAGCCGGCGGGACTGGCTTCCTCAATATCCCAGTTCACCGGTCGCCGCCACCGTCGACTCGCCTAGGCTCGGTGATCATGACGAGCATGCTCAGCGACCTTCCGCCGGAAGACGCAGCGCGGCTCATGAGCCTGCCCTGCACCGCCGAGTCCATCGGCATCGACCAGCTCGAGGGCGGGATCACGAACCGAAACTACCGGTTGCGGAGGTCCTCGGGGGACTTAGTCGTGCGATTGTCGGATCCTGGGTCGTCAGACCTGGCCATTGATCGAGAGAACGAGTACCTCAACACGCTGGCTGCAGCTCAGGCGGGCGCCGGACCTGAGGTTGTCGACTACCGGCGGGGTGAGGGCATACTCGTCGTTCGCTGGATCGAAGGTCGAACCTTCACCACTGATGATGTCGGAACACCGGAGAACCTGCCGCGGATCGCATCAGCCTGCCTCGCGCTTCATGGGGGCCCGGCCTTCGCGAGTCGGTTCGACATGTTCGACCTCCAAGCGCGCTACCTGACGCTCGTGCGAGAGCGCGGCTACCGCCTTCCGCCGCGGTACGACGAGTTCAGCCCGGTCGTCGAACGGATTCGGCTAGCGATGCGCGAGTCTCCCGAAGCACTCGTTCCGTGCAACAACGACCTGCTCGCCGCGAACTTCATCGACGACGGTGCCCGCGTGTGGCTCATCGACTACGAGTACTCGGGGAGCAACGAGGCAAGCTTCGAGCTAGGGAATATCTGGAGCGAGTCGACGCTCTCGGATGACCTGCTGGAACTGCTCACCATGAGCTACTGGGGCGAGTACTCAGCCGAGAAGATCGCAAGGGCACGCCTGTGGGCGCTCATGTCGAAGTACGGCTGGACCCTGTGGGCGTCGATCCAGCAGGCTGTCAGCCCCATTGACTTCGACTACTGGTCGTGGGGCATGGAGAAATATGAGCGGGCGGTATCGGAGTTCGATAGCTCGCTTCTCGATTCGTGGCTAGACGAGGTGGCGCGGCCGTAACGCGAGCCGGGAATTCCGCGCTTTCTCGCACGCAAGGGGTTCCGCCTCGCTAGTGTCCGGGACGTAGTGCCTTGGCGGCCGGGAGTCGGACGCCATCGAAGAAATGGGGAGGTCTACGGTGTCTGAGGTTTCCACGATCCAAGACGATGATGAACGCCGTCTTGCTGAATTGGGCTACAAGCAGGAACTGAGCAGATCGTGGAGCGGATTCTCGAACTTCGCGATCTCGTTCTCGATCATTTCGATCCTCGCGGGCTGCTTCACCACCTTCGGCCAGGCCTGGAACAACGGCGGCCCGATCGCCATCTCCATCGGCTGGCCCCTGATCGCAGCATTCATTCTCGTCATTGGCTTCTGCATGTCCGAACTGGTCTCTTCCTACCCGACTTCGGGCGGGATCTACTGGTGGGCATCGAAGCTCGGCGGCCCAAAGGCGGGCTACTACACGGGCTGGCTGAACCTGATCGGCCTGCTCGCAGTTATCGCATCCGTCGCATATGGCTGCGCAACCTTCTTCGATCTCGCGCTGTGCTCGCTCAGTGAGTCATGGGCGGCGGGGTATTCCCTGCAGCGCGTTTTCGTCATGTTCATTGTGGTCCTCGCCATCGTTGTCATCCTCAACATCTGGGGCGGCACGATCATGGACAAGATCAATAACGTCTCCGTGTGGTGGCACGTATTCGGAGCCGCACTCGTCGTCGTGATCCTCGTCGTCCTCCCCGAAAGCCACATGAGCTTCAGCGATGTCTTCTCAATGCGTGTGAATAACTCAGGAGGCCTGCATGGCGGTGGAACTGATGGTTGGGGTTTCTGGTTCTATGTGCTGCCGCTGGGCTTCCTGCTGACGCAGTACACGATCACCGGATTCGACGCATCAGCTCACCTTTCAGAGGAAACACACGGCGCGGCAAACACGGCAGCGAAGGGCCTGTGGAAGTCGATCTTCTACTCGGCAATCGGCGGCTGGATCCTGCTTCTCGCCTTCCTGTTCGCCGTTCAGGATGCAGAGGGCGTCACAGCCGGCGGAGGGGGTATTGCGGTCGTCCTGTCTCAGGCACTCGATGCCAAGGTTGCGGGCTTCGTGCTCCTCATCTCGGCGTTCGGTCAACTGTTCTGCTCGACTGCATGCATGACCAGCACCTCGCGCATGACCTACGCCTTCAGCCGCGATGGCGCAGTGCCAGGGGCGCGCTTGTGGGCCAAGCTCAACAAGAACAAGACACCGGCCAACGCGGTCATCCTGGCCGCCGTCGTCGCGGTCGTCATCACCCTGCCGGCACTCCTTGAAGTCAACATCGGCACAGAGGAAGCACCGATCATCGTTCCGACAGCGTTCTACGCAGTGGTGTCGGTGGCCGTTATCGGCCTGTTCCTGTCCTTCCTCATCCCGATTTGGCTGCGCTGGCGCATGGGCGACAAGTTCCCTCAGGGTTCATGGAACCTCGGCAATAAGTGGAAGTGGATGGCACCGCTAGCGATCATCGAGATCGCCATCGTGTCGGTCTATTTCATCCTGCCCTTCACCCCCGCAGGTACACCGGGCTTCCTGCGCTGGCTTAACGGTTCACCGAGCGCGGAGGAGGTGCCATTCGATTGGAAGTTCGTCAACTACGCACCGATTCTCACCGGTGGTGCGCTCATCGTGCTGTGGATCGGCTGGCACCTATCGGCCAAGAAGTGGTTCACCGGCCCGAAGATGACGATTGACCTGCCCGAGGGTGTGTCCTCAGCAGATGAGATCGCCCTCGAGCACGAGCACAAGGGTTACCACCAGCCGCCTGAGTCATAGTCGGCTGCAGGCCGCGATTTGAAGGGGTGTCCGCTTCGGCGGGCACCCCTTCAGCTATATCCAGTGCCAACCATGCCTGCAGTAACGCCTGACGCTGCGTGTCAGGTGAAGAGCTCCTCGAGCGTACGACGCATGATCTGCCCGTCGACGTTGAGGCCGGTCCATAACTTGATGGCGACCCTGCCCTGATTGACGAGCATCCCCATTCCGTCGAGCGTCGTGCAGCCGCGGGCGGCCGCATCTGCGAGGAGCCGCGTCCTTGGGGGATTGGGGATGACATCCGCGACGACCATCGAAGGGAGCAGCGAGTTCGGGTCGATGTTCAAGCGCGCATCGACGTCGGGGAAGAGTCCCACTGAGGTCGCGTTCACGACAATGTCGGTGGTGGTGGGAACCTCGAAGGTGTCATCCCAGTGAACGAGCGTGGCTGTGGCCGGCGTGTCTGCGTTGATTCGGTCGACGAGATCCTGGCCGCGTGAGGCAGTCGTGTTGACGATGGTGATCGTCGACGCGCTCGCGAGGGCGCTTTCGACCGCGATGGCGCGTGCAGCGCCGCCGGCGCCGAAGATGACGAAATGCTTCCCGGCCGGATCAGCAACTGTTCGCAGCGATTCGACGAAGCCCTTGCCATCGGTGTTCTCCCCGATGAGTCGTCCGTCCTTGATCACGACGCAGTTCACGGCGCCGATGATTGATGCGGACGGGGCGAGTTCGTCGAGGAACTCGATGACCTTCACCTTGTGGGGAAGCGAGCAGTTGAACCCGACGAAGCCCATGGCGAGCGCTCCCCGGACAGCGTCGCCGAGTGATTCAGGAGTGACCTCGCAGTTGAGGTAGCGCGCGTTGAGCCCGTGATGGGCAAAAACGGCGTCCATCACGGCGACGGTCGGGTTCTCAGCCGCGGGCATCGCGAACGAAGCAGTCAGGCTGCTCATGAAGTTATGCGACACCGACACCAAACCCTCTCCAAGTCACGCGTAGCGGCCATCCTGCACCCCCGCCATCCGGCACCCCCGCCATCCGGCACCCCCGCCATCCGGCACCCCCGCCATTTCATCCACTATCCGGTTCACATGGCCAGATTTCTGGTCAGGTGACCTTGTTTCTGGTCATTCTGTCCCGACCGAATTGGGTCGCTCATCCCACCACCCTTTGAGTCGAGCAGGCCCCAGAATCGCCAGGCGTCCAGACCGCGTGTGTCGCACCCGCCTGGTCAAGCACCATGCACGCCTACCCAGCCGCCCTGAGTGGGAGCAACAGGATGTAATCACCAAAATCATGCTCAAATGACCAAGAACGTGGCCATGTGAGCCGGATTCCGGATGAAACGACTGGAGAGGGTGGGTATTACGAGCCGGAGGGCGGAACGAGTGCTTGGTCAGCCTCTTCGATCGTGAGTGCCCCGGTCATGATCGCGACCACGTCGTTCATCGTGTGGGTCTGCGGGGTCACGACCGCTGCTCGCCGGCCGAGCCTTTGCACATGGATCCGGTTGGCGACCTCGAACACCTGAGGCATGTTGTGCGAGATGAGGATGACAGGCATGCCCCTGTCGCGCAGGTCCTTGATCAATTGCAGCACGCGAGCAGACTCACGGACGCCCAGAGCAGCGGTCGGCTCATCAAGGATGATCACCCTGGACCCGAACGCTGCGGCACGCGCCACGGCTACCGCCTGCCGTTGCCCACCTGAAAGGGTCTCGACGGTTTGGGTGATGCTTTGCACCGTCCCGATGCCGAGCTCCTTGAGGTGCCTGGCGGCTTCCTCGCGCATCCACTTCGTGTCGAGCTTGCGGAAGACGGTCCCGAGGATGCCGGGGCTGCGGACCTCGCGGCCGAGGAACAGGTTCTCGGAGATATCCAGTGCAGGCGCGACGGCCAGGGTCTGGAACACCGTCTCGATACCGGCGTGCCGTGCTTCGTTCGTGCTTCGGAACGTCACGATCTCGTTGTCGACGAGCATCTCACCGCTATCGGGCGTGTGCGCTCCCGAGAAGCACTTGATAAGGCTGGACTTACCAGCACCATTGTCACCGACAACGGCGAGGACCTCGCCGGGGTACAACTCGAGATCGGACCCGTTGAGCGCCACGACGCGACCGAAGGTCTTGACCAGGCCACGGGCCTGAAGGATTGGCTGCGCGGTGTTCACTGCTGTGGTCGTCATGTCTTCACCTTCCTGATCCACTGGTCGATGGCGACGGCGAGGATCACGAGGATTCCCACCGCCAGCACCCGGTATGCCTGGTCGAGTCCCGCGAGCGCCA
>WLOY01000066.1 GCA_009699015.1 Actinomycetota bacterium
CCTAGGCGGGATGCTCGTCCCCGCGCTCCTCTTCGTCGCCGTCAACTCGACGATGGTGGGCGGTTCGCTGGCCGGCTGGGGCATCCCGATGGCGACCGATATCGCCTTCGCCCTCGCCGTCCTCGCGGTCATCGGACGCCGTCTGCCCGTGGCCCTGCGCGCCTTCCTCCTCACCCTCGCGGTGGTCGACGACCTCGGCGCCATCACCGTCATCGCCATCTTCTACTCCAAGCACTTCGAGCTCGCCTGGTTCACCCTCGCGATCATCTGCCTCATCGGCTACGCCCTCGCCCAGCGCCGCCGCATCAGGTCGGCGTGGCTCTACGTCCCGCTCGCGCTCGTCGCCTGGTACGCGATGCACGAGAGCGGGGTGCATGCGACGGTCACCGGAGTCGTGCTCGGGCTGCTCACCCGGGTGCGCTCGGACCCCGGCGAGGCCGAGCCACCAGCGGATCGGGTCGCCCACCGGCTCCACCCGTGGAGCGCCGCCCTCTGTGTTCCGATCTTTGCCTTCTTCGCCGCCGGGGTCGACCTGAGGTCGATCGGCCTCGTCGAGGCCCTGAGCGCGCCCGTAGCGGTCGGCATCGTCCTAGGACTCGTCGTCGGAAAGCCGATCGGAATCGTCGGCACCTCCTGGCTCGTCGCCCGATTCACCCGCGCCACTCTGCCGAAGTCGATCCGCTGGTCTGACATTTTCGCGGTCGGAGTGCTCGCCGGCATCGGTTTCACGGTGTCGCTGCTCATCACCGAGCTCGCGTTCCTCGGCGAGCCGATGATGGTCGCCGAGGCCAAGACCGCGGTCCTCGCCGCATCGATCATCTCGGCAGCACTCGCGGCGATCGCCTTGAGACTTCGAAGACGCTAGCCTCTGACCATGGCTGCCTCAGGGGAACCCAGCATCGCGGACCTCGTCCGCAAGACGATTTCTGATGCACAGAAGCTGGTGCGTGCGCAGATAGCGCTCACCCAGGCTGAGCTCACCGCGACGAGCGAGGCCGTGGCAAGGGCCGGCATCTTCGCGGTGCTCGCGCTCGTCTGCGTCTCGCTGTTCGGGATCTTCCTGCTCGTCACCATCGCCTACGCCTTCGTCGCGATGGGCCTGCCGGTCTGGGCCGGATTCGGGATCGTCAGTCTCGTCCTCCTCATCACCGCCGTCGTCTGCGGCCTCATCGCGCGCAATCAGGCACAGCAGATTCAGGCCCCCCGGCTCACGCTGGGCGAGGTCACCAAGACGCGGAACGCCATCGCGTCAGTCGAGCAACCGGGTCGGTAACGAGTGCCCCTGATCGATCCTGATCGGGTCATCGAGGCCCCTGGCCCGTGGACTCATCGCCAGGTCTCCGCCAACGGCGCCCGCTTCCACGTGGTCGAGCTCGGCGAGGGACCGGCCGTGCTCCTCATGCACGGGTTCCCGACCTTCTGGTGGACGTGGCGCAACCAGCTCACGGCGCTCGCTGACGCAGGCTACCGGGCCATCGCGATGGACCTGCGCGGCTACGGCGGCTCCGACCATCCGCCGCACGGCTACGACCCGACAACCCAAACAGCCGATGCCGCAGGGGTTCTCCGCAGCCTTGGCGTCCCATCGGCATATGTCGTCGGTCACGGTTGGGGCGCATTCGGCGCCTGGGCGATGGGGGTCCTCGAGCCCGACGCAGTCCTCGGCATCATCCCGATATCGATGCCGCACCCCAGGGCCATGCGCAGCAACCTCCTGCGGGCGGGCCAGTGGACAACCCTGGGCTACATGCTCAACTTTCAGATGCCGCTGCTGCCGGAGCGGTCGCTCCGCCGCCTGGAGGGTCACCGTGTCGAGCACCTCATGCGACGCTGGTCAGGGTCGACCGACTGGATCGACGCCGAGGGCGAGGTCTATCGATCTGCGTTCATGCGCTGGCCGACGGCCCACACCTCGATCGAATACCACCGATGGGCCGTGCGGTCCTTCTGGCGCACCGACGGCCTTCGGTTCATGTCGGCGATGTCCGAGCCCATCACCACCGATGTGCTCCACATCCACGGCGTGCTCGATCCGATGGTGCTGAGCGCCAGCTGCAGCGGGAGCGGCAGCTACGTCTCGGGTTCGTACCGATTTGCGGCGCTCCAGACGGGCCATTTCCCGCAGGAGGAGGCGCCCGCCGACGTGAGCGCCCTCATCATCGAGTGGCTGAACGAGCACACGAGGTCATGACCCACCCCGGGGAATCGTGGACCTAGGACGGCCTCGGGACAGGTACGGACGGCCGCTTCGCCGTGGAGCCGATCCGGACACCGCGTATCCTGGCGTGCCGGACCGCACCTTCGTCTCGGCATCCGACGCCTGGCACGAGGCCCTCGCCTACGTCGAGCGGGGACTCCCCTTCCACGCGCACGAGGTCTTCGAGCAGCGCTGGCGCTGCGCGCCGCAGGACGAGCGCGCGCTCTGGCAAGCCCTCGCCCAGTGGGGCGCGGCCCTCACCCATGACGCACGGGGGAACGCGACCGGAGCCCGAAGGGTCGCCGAGCGCGCTCGCAGCGGCCTTGACGCGGAGACGATCGTCGAGCCCGTCGATGCCACGACGGTTACTGCCTCGCTGAGCCGGCTACTCACGGATCTCGCATGATCCGGTGTCGACCGGTGCTGTGCGGCCAAGCCCCGCCTGCGCCGAGCTCGCCAATTGCTCGCCGGTGATGGCGTAGCCGGTGGGGTCGTCCTGCAATCCGGCGCCGAAGACCATCCCGAGCACCGAGCCGCTCATTGCGAGAAGGGGACCGCCGGAGTTGCCCGGGGAAACCTCGCCCCTGAACGAGTAGACCTCGCGGGCGACCCCGGCATCGCCGTAGATGTCATCGCCCCGGGCCGTCACCGTCGCCCGGATCCGAACGGCTGATGAGACATAGCGGCCCCCGCCCGGGAAGCCGCCGACGACCGCCTCGTCGCCCGAGGCTGGCGGGGCATCGGCGAAGCCGAGCGCCCGGGCATCAAGGTCGGGGGCATACAGGACTGCCGCGTCCAGCTTCGGGTCGAAGGCGACGACGGTTGCCGTGAACATCGGCTCGCCCGACCGAACCTGGACCGTCGGTGCCCTGACACCAGCGACGACGTGCGCATTCGTAAGGACGTAGTGCTCGGAGTAGACGAACCCGGAGCCGCTGAACGACGACCGACAGGCGCCAGCGCTGCCGGTCACCCGCACGATGGAGTCGCGAGCCCCGGCAATGGCCCCTGCTTCGGCAGACCGAGGATCTGGTGGCTGCACGTCGGGCCCGGTGACCTCTCCAAGGCCCGAGAAGATCCGTGGGACGGCGGTGGCGCCGACTGCATCGCGGACCTCACCGAATCCGTTGCGCACCGCATCGGGGATGAGGCTGTCAAGGCCGACGAGGACCCCGGACTGGCGGATCTGGCTCGTAACGGACGATTGCGGGAGAAAGGCGACAGCGGTCGCGATGATCCAGGTGACGATCGCGAGGGCGAGGATGTTGAGCCCGGCACCGGCCGCGCTATCGACGAACCTCGCCGGGGTCCAGGTCATGCCCGTTCGCAGGCTGCGGCCGAGGAATGACAGCAGCACCTGGCCGCCCGCCGCGCAGACGAGGATCCCACCGGCGAGGAGGAGGGACCGGCCCAGACCTGGCTCGACCCGGGCCTCGATGATGCCGGGGAGGAGGAAGGCGCCGGCGAGGGCACCCCCGAGGAATCCGGCGAAGGACAGCGCACCCGCCACGAACCCCTGACGCCAGCCCGCCCAGGCGAACACGATGAGCGCGCCGATGAGGATCCAGTCGACGAGGTTCACAGCGCTTCGAGCTCAGGTTCGGCGAGGGCGACGAAGCGCTCCATGTCCCAGGGAACCGCCCATCCGGCGGAGTCAAGGACAGCGGAGATGATGCCCGCGGTGAAGCCCCACACGAGCAGCCCCCGCACCTCGAAGCCGACTCCCACATACCCGGACGGATGACGGACCCGGCAGCGGTTGGCCGGGTCGACGAACTCGCTGATCGGCACCCGGTGAACGCTCGCCACCTCTATCGGGGCGGCGGCGTGCACCTCGCAGGGCTCACGCCACCACGCGAGCACGGGCGTCACGACGAAGTCGCTGACGGGCAGGAACAGGTCCGGAAGCTGGCCGAAGGGCACCACGCCCGAGCGAACGAGGGCGGTCTCCTCATTTGCCTCCCGTAGAGCCGCATCCACGGCATCGGCGTCGCCCGGATCGACCGCACCCCCGGGGAACGCCGGCTGGCCGGCGTGCGCTCGCATCACGGCGGCCCGTTCGATGAGGAGGAGGTCAGGCCCGGCCGGTCCCTCGCCGAACAGGAGGAGGACCGCTGAATGGCGCCCGGACTCGGAGGATGGCAGAAATGTGGTGATCTGGGCGACGTCGATGGTCCGGGCCATCTCGGCGAGCGGGAGCAGCCAGGTGGGCAGGCTGCTGACGACGTCCTCGCGAACAGATCCGACCCGTGACCAATTCATCCGCGGACGCCGGCCTTGACGAGTCTCGCGGCGTCGGACGGATCGGTCGGACCCTCGCCGAACGAGGGGCACCGCGTGGCGAGGGTGCAGGCGCCGCAGGCGGGGGGCCGCGCGTGGCAGCGGCGCCTGCCGTGCCAGATGACGAGTTGGGAAACCCGGGTCCACCGGGCCTTGGGGATAAGGGCCATGAGATCCCGCTCGACCTTCACCGGGTCGGTCTCCGTGGTCCAGCCAAGACGCCGGGCGACTCGCAGCACGTGGGTGTCGACGGCGATGCCGGGGATGGCGAAGGCCTCGCCAAGCACGACATTTGCTGTCTTGCGTCCGACGCCGGGCAGGGCGACGAGGTCTTCAAGCACATCGGGAACCTCCCCGCCGTATCGGTCGCAGAGGATTCGTCCGATTCCCTGGAGGGTCACGGCCTTCTGCCGGAAGAAGCCGGTCGGCCTGATCGTCTCCTCAAGGTCGGCGAGATCGGACGAGGCAAGCGCCTCGGCGGTCGGATACCGCGCGAAGAGGCCCGGCGTGACCTCGTTCACTTTCTGGTCCGTGCACTGGGCGCTCAGCACCGTGGCAACGAGGAGTTCGAAGGGTGAGCTGAAGTCGAGTTCGCAGCGGGCATCGGGGTACTGGCCCTCCAAGGCTCGGACGACGGCGGTGACCTGCCGGCCCGACACGCTCGATTCACTCACTGCCCAAGACTAATTGGCAATCGGCCTGCTTCAGATGCACGGTCATCCGACGAATAGGACAGAATGGCCTCGTGGACGATGTTCTGAGGCAAGCCCCGCTCTTCCTCGCTCTTGACCCCGAGGGTGCGGCGGCCTTGCGGGCGTCCCTCACTGAGCGGTCGGTCGCCAAAGGCGAGATCGTCTTCCAGGAGGGTGAGCCCGGGGATCGGATGTACGTGATCCTCGAGGGCAAGGTCAAGCTCGGTCAGTCCTCGAACGACGGCAGGGAGTCGCTGCTCGCCATTCTTGGCCCCGGTGAGATGTTCGGCGAGCTGAGCCTGTTCGATCCAGGACAACGGACCTCAACGGCGACCGCTCTCACCGATGCCGTGATTCTGGCCCTGAGCAATGAGCAACTGCGCCCTTGGCTCGCTGGCCGCCCGGAGGTTGCGACCGCACTGCTCCAGGCCCTTGCCCGACGGCTTCGCCGAACGAACGAGGCCATGGCCGACCTCGTCTTCTCGGATGTCCCCGGTCGCGTCGCGAAGGCGCTCATGGACCTCGGCGAGAAGTTCGGCGAGGTTACCTCCGAGGGCCTCATGGTCACCCACGACATGACGCAGGAGGAACTGGCCCAGCTCGTCGGAGCCTCGCGCGAGACAGTGAACAAGGCGCTCGCCGACTTCGCCCAGCGAGGGTGGATTCGGCTCGAGTCGCGACAGGTCATGATCCTCGACATCGAGCGCCTCGGACGCCGGGCTCGATAACAAGTCCATTGGTATGCATGTTGCATCCCAGATGGTAGCGTTCAAGCATGTCGACTCAGATTGCTGTTCGCCTCCCGGATGAACTTGTCGCTGAGCTCGACAGTTTGGTGCAGTCCGGCGAGGAGCCGAGCCGGGCGTCCATCGTTGAGGCGGCCCTTCTTCGGGAGTTGCGGCGCCGGGCCTGGGCCAAGGAAGTCGCCGTCCTTACGGCCCACGGCAGCACCTACGAGGACCTTGAGGGCCTTGACGCGTATCTCAACCGAAGCCTCGAAGCGTTGGATTGATGTGCAGGGCATGCGTCCGATTTATCTCGCCGATCTCGATAAGTCCCGCCCCGTCCTCATCCTCACGCGTGAGGGGGTGCGACGATCCATGCTTCGGGTGACCGTTGCTCCCATCACGTCACGGGCGAAAGGCCTGCCGACTGAGCTCCCGGTTGGTCCGCGCAACGGTCTCGCCGCCGAGAGCGTCGTGTCTCTCGACAACATTCTGACGATCCGCGCCGCCGACATCGGCCGGCACATCGGGTTTCTGCTCCCGGATCAAGAGGCTCCGCTCGCCGCGGCCCTGAGCCACACGTTCGACCTTCACCAGCAATGACCCCCGTTTGCGCCCTCCCCGTGCCCCCGTTTGTCCCGTGAACCGGGGGAACCTGCAAACATTCGTCCAGTTTGCACCTGATGCTGCTTGTTGTCCCACTCCGCACGCGCTGGGCGGAGGTACGCGGACTCAACCCTGCGCGGCAAGGTAGGCGAGCTGAGCCCGGACCGACATCTCCGCGGCCGGCCACAGGCCCTTGGGCGTCGCGGCGTAAACCTCTGCAACAAGGGCGAGCGGGTCGGTAATCCCGCCCGACACCGCACGCCGCACCTCTTCGAGCCTCACCCGCCGATGCTCGAGGTAGGCGTCAAGGACTTGCCCCGGGTTCATGAGCAGGGGTCCATGGCCCGGCAGGATGCGGTGGACGCGGTTCTCACCGGCCAGCTCGCGCAGGTGCCGGAGCGATTCGAGGTACGGGCCGAGTTCACCGTCGGGCCAGGCGACGACGGTCGTGCCGCGTCCGAGCACCGTGTCGCCGGTGAGGAGCGACCCCTCGGATTCGATGAGCAGGCAGACGCTGTCGCTCGTGTGGCCGGGAGTCGCAACGACGCGGATCTCGAGGGATCCGGCCGTGATGATCTCGCCACCGATTAGGCCCTCGGAACCGAGTCGGTGCCCGGGATCGACGGCGCGCACATCAGCCCCTGTCATGTCGGCCAGCAGGCGCGCGCCCGCAGAATGGTCGGAGTGGCCGTGGGTGAGGAGGATTGCGGTAACGGGCGAGTCGACGGCCAGTGCTTCAGCGAGGATTCCCTCAAGGTGGGTGGGGTCGTCGGGCCCCGGGTCGACGACGATGGTCTGCCCGGAGCCCGGGTCGCGCAGCAGCCAGGTGTTCGTCCCCTCGAGGGTCCATGCGGAGGGGTTGGGAGCGAGGAGCAGGGTCGCCGCAAGTGTCTTGGACCCGCTCGCCCACGGCTCCGAGTCGGGCGCCTGACCTGCCGGGAGGATTCGTCCGGTCATCGCGCTCCCGTGCGTTCCCAGAAACGCGGCGGCTCGATGTCGCCCTCGATCATCTCGCCGGTGCGCCCGTTGATCATCGCCCACATGACGGTTCCGTCGTCAGCAACGATTCGACGCGGGAGCATCGGCAGAATCTGACGCTCCTGGACCGCTGCGACGACCGCCGCCGCGTCCGTGAACTGGGCGAGGTACTCGAGCACTCGGCTCGTCGGACGCAGGAGGGGCATGCGCCCGGCCTCATGCTCGTCGAGGGCGTGGGATGGACGCACCCACAGGACCGACTGCGCCTCGGTGCCGGTGAGCCTCGCCTCCTGGCCCTCGGGCATCGGCGCAACGAAGAATCGGGCATCGAAGCGCCTGCCCTCGACCTCCGGAGTGATCCAGTGATCGGCGAAGTGGAGATCGGCGAGCGGGAGGGTCACGCCGGACTCCTCGCGCAATTCGCGCAGCGCGCAGGCGACGAGGCCTCGGTACTGCTCCTCGTCTGCGCTCGCGCGCCGCGCATCGCGAGCGTAGAGGCCGCTCGGATCCGGCAGCGCCGCACCGGCGTGAAGATCGTCAGGCTCGAGCCGGCCACCCGGGAAGACGTGCATGCCGGGAGCGAACGCCATCGTGAGAACCCGATGCATCATGAAGGCCTCGAGCTGACCTTCTTGATCGCGAAGGAGCACGACCGTTGAGGCGGGACTCGGCTCGGACACCACTCCGCTCACCTAGTCGGCGACCTCGACGATCATCTCCACCTCGACCGGGGCATCGAGCGGCAGAGCAGCCACCCCTACGGCCGAGCGCGCGTGGACCCCCGCATCGCCGAATGCCTCCTTGAGAAGGTTGCTCGCTCCGTTCACCACGGCAGGATGCCCGGTGAAATCCGGGGCACTCGCGACGAAGCCCACCACCTTCACCACTCGAACAACCTTGTCGAGATCCCCGATGAGCGAGCGCACCGCGGCGATCGCGTTCAGGGCGCAGATCTTCGCGAGTTCCGCGGCCTCCTCGGCACTGACGGCCCCACCCACCTTCCCGGTGGCGGCCAAGGCGCCATCGATCATGGGCAACTGCCCCGAGGTGTAGACGAGGTTGCCGGTGCGCACGGCGGGGATATATGCCGCGAGCGGGATCGTGACCTGCGGCACCGTCAGGCCGAGGGCCGCGAGCCGTGCTTCAACGTGAGACTCATCTCTCATCGCTACTCCTTGGGGTCGAAAAGGGCCGAAGGCTAGGAGATCGGACGCTTCAGGTAGGCGACCATGTTGTCCGGGTTAGGACCGGGGACCACCTGGACGAGTTCCCAGCCGTCGCTTCCCCAGGTGTCGAGGATCGCCTTCGTGGCGTGAACGAGCAGCGGAACGGTGGCGTACTCCCATTTGGTCATGGACGCACACTAGCCCTCGTGCAGTCGATCCCGATTACGCTGGGGCCGTGACTGACACGAGATGGCCGGGCGTGGCCCTGCACGTCGTGTCGGGCAAGGGCGGTGCCGGGAAGACCACGGTCGCCGCGGCCCTTGCACTCGCCCTCGCACACGATGGCAAGCGCACCCTCCTCATGGAGGTTGAGGGCCGACAGGGCATCGCCCAGCTCTTCGACACTCCGCCACTCCCGTACACCGAGCGCAAGGTGGCGGTGTCTCCGGGCGGGGGCGAGGTCTGGGCGCTTCCCGTGGATCCGCACGAGGCACTCTTGGACTACCTCGAGATCTTCTACAACCTGCGACGCGCAGGGTCAGTCCTGAAGAAGATCGGCGCCATCGACTTCGCTACCACCATCGCACCAGGGCTCCGCGACGTCCTCCTCACCGGTAAGGCCTGCGAACTCGTCCGCAGGATCGAGAAGAACGCCCCCGACGCCTACCAGGCCATCGTCCTCGATGCACCGCCAACCGGTCGGATCGCCAAGTTTCTCAACGTGAACTCGGAGGTTTCCGGGCTTGCGAAGGTTGGGCCGATTCACAAGCACGCCCAGTTGGTCATGAGCGTCATCGCCTCACCTCGTACGGCCGTCCACCTCGTGACCCTCCTCGAGGAGATGCCCGTGCAGGAGACCATCGACGGTGTCGCGGAGTTGCGAGCCGATGGGCTGCCGGTCGGCGGGATCTTCGTGAACATGACCCGTCCTTCGATGCTCTCCGCCCACCAATTGGTGCAGGCGCGGGCCGGAACCCTTCCACTCGATGACATCGCTGCCGCAGCAGCGGGGGCCGGGGTGCGACTGGATCCAGCACTCGTGGCGGCCGCACTCGGGCAGGAGGCCGAGGACCACGCGGCACGCGTCGATCTGGAGACCAGAGAGCGCTTGCGCATCGATGAGCTCGACCTTCCGACGTTCACCCTGCCGATGATCCCCGATGGCATCGACCTCGGCGCCCTGTACGAGCTCGCTCTCAAGCTCCGGTCGGAGGGGGTCCGATGACTGTCAGGGGTCGAGTCGCGGTCGATGCCCCGGCCCTTCGCATCGACGACCTACTCGGCGATCGGTCCATCCGCATCATCGTCTGTACCGGAGCCGGCGGCGTCGGAAAGACGACAACCGCAGCTGCGATTGCCCTGCGCGCCGCGGAGCAGGGCCGAAAGGTGTGCGTCCTCACCATCGATCCGGCACGACGACTTGCCCAGGCCATGGGCCTCACCACCCTCGACAACACGCCTCGAGCAGTCGAGGGCATCGACGGCAGCGGAACCCTGCACGCCATGATGCTCGACATGAAGCGCACCTTCGACGAGGTGGTCGAGGCACACTCGGATCCTGATCGGGCGCAGGCGATACTCGACAATCCGTTCTACCAGTCGCTTTCTTCGTCGTTCGCCGGCACGCAGGAGTACATGGCGATGGAGAAACTCGGCCAGTTGCGCACGGAGGCTGATCGCGATGGCACCTGGGATCTCATCGTCGTCGACACCCCGCCCGCACGCAATGCCCTGGACTTCCTCGACGCCCCGGCACGACTCGGGTCATTTCTCGACGGCAGGTTCATTCGCATACTGACCGCGCCGGCCCGCGGGGCGGGTCGCGGAATCGGCAAGATCGCCGTCATGGGGTTTGGGCTCTTCACGGGAGTGCTGAGCAAGATCCTCGGAGCCCAGGTGCTCAGCGACATCGGCACCTTCGTCGCCGCGATCGACACGACCTTCGGGGGCTTCCGCGAGCGCGCTGATGCCACGTACGCGCTCCTGCAGGATCCGGGAACCTCCTTCGTCGTCGTCGCGACACCCGAGCGGGATGCCCTTCGCGAGGCCTCGTACTTCGTCGAGCGTCTCAAGGCGGACTCAATGCCGCTGGCAGGACTCGTCCTCAATCGCGTGCAGTTGGTCACGCTCGGCGATATGTCGGAGGAGGAGGCGATCGCATCGGCCGATCGCCTCGAGGATGGCGACGACACCGACCAATTGACGGCAACGCTGCTCCGGCTTCACGCCCAGAGGCAGCAGATCGCGGGGCGGCAGCATCATCTCGCCGAGCGGTTCACCGCTGCCCACGCGGGTGTTCCGGTCACGACGGTGCCAGCGCTTGCCGAGGACGTGCACGACCTCGAGGGACTCCGCGAGGTCGGCCACCTGCTCGCTGACGCCTAGCCCGACTGACGCCTACCCGGCCAAAGGTCGGCCCGGTGAATTCCTCAGGAGACCCGCGAGACCGGTTCGACGAGGAGGGACTGCCGCTCGAACTCGCTCTGTGCGGTCTCGAGAAGATTGCGCCACGAGGTCACGTGCGGGCGTCGACGGAGCAGCGCCCGTCGCTCGCGCTCGGTCATTCCGCCCCAGACACCGAACTCGACATTGTTATCGAGGGCATCGGCAAGGCACTCAGTGCGTACCGTGCACCCGAGGCAGATCGCCTTCACCCGGTTCTGGGCGGCCCCCTGCACGAACAGCGTGTCCGGGTCGGTCGTGCGACAGGCTGCCTGGGCGGCCCAGTCGTTACTCAAGGTCATGCTCGTCTTACCCCTCTGTGGACGAACTCCGCTGCTGGGCGGAGCCGTGCAGTACCTGTGTGAAACCTGTTTGATCGCGCTACTCGTGAGTATCTCGATCAAAGACATCGTGTGAGCCGGGACGCTACGCCTGTGAGAAGGCCTCCGCATAGGCTCTTAATGACTATAACCTAAGTAGTTATTTAGAGTCACTCTTTTCAGCCGCACAACTGTCCGTCATGTGGGTGAGCGCAGATGAGTCTGGGACGAGAGGTGCATGAGGGGAACCAACGCACGTACGCTGGACGTCTCATGTCCATGCAACCATCGGCTCGACCGCGACCAGGCATCGGCGGACTCGTGATCCGCCTCGTCGCCTTGCTCGCCGCCGCCGTCATCGCCGGGCTCGTTGCCGGACTCATGGCGCTGCCCCTGATCGGCGGGGCTGGGGTGACCGCCCGAAACGTCGTCCAGAGCTTCGAGCGACTCCCCGAGACCATGGACACCCCGCCCTTGCCCCAGCGCTCGCAGATCCTCGCTTCCGACGGTTCTGTCATCGCCACGCTCTTCTACCAGAACCGGGTGGAGATCCCGCTTCAGAGCGTCGCCCCGGTCATGCGCCAGGCAACCGTCGCGATCGAGGACTCCCGCTACCTCGACCACAACGGGGTCGACGTCCGAGGCACCCTGCGCGCCGTTGCATCGAACACGCGATCCGGCGACGTACAGCAGGGCGGGTCCACGCTCACGATGCAGTACGTGAAGAACGTTCTCGTGAACGAGGCCACGAACGCCGAGGAACTCGAGGCGGCGCGCGGCCAAAGCCCCGTGCGCAAGCTGCGTGAGGTCCGATACGCCCTCGCACTCGAGCGCCGATACTCAAAGCCGGAGATCCTCGAGCGGTACCTCAACATCGTCTACTTCGGCGCAGGCGCCTACGGGGTCGAGGCCGCTGCCAAGCGCTACTTCTCCAAGACCGCCGCCGAGCTGACCCTTCCCGAGGCCGCCACCCTCGCCGGGATCGTTCAGCAGCCAACGGCATTCGATCCCATTCGAAATCCTGAGCGCAGCGCGAAGCGCCGCGACATGGTTCTCGCGCGAATGACCCAACTCGGTTACATCACCAAGGGCCAGGCCGCGCAGGCCGCACTCATCCCGATGCAGGTGCTCATCAAGCCAACCATCGTCCCGAACGGCTGCACCACCTCCTACGCGCCGTTCTTCTGCGACTACGTCCTCCAGACGATCCGCACCGATCCGGCCTTCGGCGACACGCCTGAGTCCCGCGAGGCATTCCTTCGCCGCGGCGGCTACACCGTCCGCACCACCTTGAACCCGAAGGCACAGCGGGGGGCATTCGAGGCCGTCACGGACGCGATTCCGATCAATGACGAGAGCCGGCGGGCTGCCGCGATCACGATGATGGAACCCGGCACCGGAAACATCCTCGCGATGACCCAGAACCGCGAGTGGGGCACCTCAGGCCGGGGCAAGACCACCTACAACTACAACACCGACAGAGCGCACGGCGGCACGATCGGCATGCAGGCCGGGTCGACCTTCAAGGTATTCACGCTCGCCGCCGCGCTCGAATCCGGGATCTCGCCCACCGAGTACATCAGCTCGCCGAGCCCGAACACCTTCGAGGGATTCACCAACTGCGAGACCGGAGCATCGTTCGGACCCATCACCGTGCGAAACTCCACCGGGCAGGGCACCTTTGACATGGCCCGCGCAACCGCCTACTCCATCAACACTTACTTCATGGCCATCGAGGAGCGCACCGGCCTTTGCCGGCCGGCCGAGATCGCCGAGTCGATGGGAGTGTTCCTCGGCAGCGGCGAACCACTGCTCCGGGTCCCGTCATTCACCCTCGGCAGCATGGAGGTCACCCCGCTCGCCATGGCCAACGCCTACGCCACGTTCGCCGCCCACGGCGTCTACTGCAAGCCCCGGTCGATCCTGGAGATCCGCGACCGCGACAACCGCTCGCTGGACGTCCCCGACGAGGACTGCACGCAGGTCATCTCACAGGACGTCGCCGACGGCGTCGCGGCAATCCTCACCGGCGTCATCGACGGACCAATCACGGGGCGAACGGGCGCCGCGATGTCACTCGCCGATCGGCCCGCAGCGGGCAAGACCGGCACGACAAACGAGTCAGCCGCGGTGTGGTTCGCCGGCTTCACCCCGGACATTGCCGCCGCCGTCTGGGTCGGGGATCCACGAGGGGGGTTCGCGCACCCCATGAAGAACCTCACGATCAACGGCAAGTACTACGACCAGGTCTTCGGTGGAACCCTCCCGGGGCCAATCTGGAAGCAGTCGATGACGGCCGCACTCGAGGGCACCGACCCGACCCCGTTCACGCTCAGCAACGAGTGGAGCCTGCGCCCAGCGCGCGGCGTCACCTCCATGTCGTCGCTACTCCGCGATCCGAAACCCGGTGAGGGGTCCGACGAGTTCGTCTTCGACAACAGCGCGAAGCCCACGGCGACGGCTCCCGCCGAGCCCCCGGCAACCGGCACACCTGACGACGACAGCGCCCCGACGGTGCCGGAGGAAGCCCCGGTAGCAGCCCCTGAGTAGCGGGGCCCTGCGGGGCTGCTACATGCCCAGTCCGGCCTTCACGAGAGCCGCCACCTGACCCCCGTCGGCCCGGCCCTTCACCTGCGGGGTCACCAGCTTCATCACCGCACCCATTGCCGCTCCACCGGTCACCCCGGCCGAGGAGACCTCGGCCACGGCCGCCGCCACGATGGCGCTGAGTTCGTCCTCGCCCATGGCCTGCGGAAGGTAGCGCGCAAGCACCCCGAGCTCAGCGCGCTCGCGTTCGGCGAGCTCCGGCCGGTCGGCGGCGTCGTAGGCCTCGGCCGCCTCCCTGCGCTTCTTCGCTTCGCGACCAAGGACCGTGATGACGTCGTCGTCGGAGAGCGACCGGGCCTCCTTGCCGGCCACCTCCTCGTTCGTGATCGCCGTCAGGGCCATCCGCAGGGTCGCGGCGGTCAATTGGTCGCGTGATTTCATCGCGGCGGTGAGGTCGTCCTTCAATTGGTCCTTGATTTGGCTCATGGCAGCATTCTCGCAGGCCGGGCGAAGAGCGACTGACTCCTCGTGCATGGGACCATGCTCATGTGCACAGCGCCACGAAGATCGTCCTCGGAACCGTCGGCACGGTCGCCGCGGGAGCAGCGGGGCTCGCTTACGCCCG
Source organism: Actinomycetota bacterium (assembly GCA_009699015.1). Classification (GTDB taxonomy): domain Bacteria; phylum Actinomycetota; class Actinomycetes; order S36-B12; family S36-B12; genus WLND01. The sequence continues at coordinate 14,579 of WLOY01000066.1, forward strand.
CTGGGAGGCCCAGCGATACACCCTTCGTCGGGCAACCGTCGCCGCGCTGCCGGCCGGGCAGGCACCGCTGAGCATCCTCCACCTCTCCGACCTCCACCTCGTGCCGGGCCAGCTCGGCAAGCAGGCGTGGGTGCGGTCCCTTCGCGACCTGCAGCCCGACGCCGTCATCGCGACCGGCGACTTCATGTCGCACCAGGACGCCGTCCCCCACGTCCTCGACACCCTCGAGCCGCTGTTCGATCTCCCCGGCGCCTTCGTCCTCGGAAGCAACGACTATTACGCCCCCCGAATGATCAACCCCGCCAAGTACTTCGCCGGGCCATCCCAGCTCGAGCCCCGTCGGCCGATGCTGCCGTGGAACGATCTCGTCGACGGCCTCGTCGATGGCGGCTGGACGCATCTGGACAACACCCGGGCGACCCTCGTCATTGCCGGGCGCTGCGTTGATCTACGCGGCGTCGACGACCCGCACATCAGCCGTGATCGGTACGGGGCCATCGCCGGCGCGTTCGACCCGACGGCCGACCTCCGGCTCGGAGTCACCCACGCGCCGTACCTGCGGGTGCTCGACGGCATGGCCATCGACGGCGCCGACCTCGTCCTAGCCGGGCACACGCACGGCGGGCAACTGCGCATACCGGGGATAGGGGCCCTCGTCACCAACTGCGACATCGACCGTGCCAGGGCCCGGGGGCTCTCCGCGCACCGTGCCCTCGGCAGCCGCCACACGGCAGCCCTCCACGTCTCCGCGGGCCTAGGAACCTCGCCCTTCGCCCCGTTCCGCTTCGCCTGCCCGCCGGAAGCGACCATCCTCACGCTCACCCCGAGGGCCTGAGCAACCCCGGGCCATCGCAGGCTATCGAACCTCGAACATCTCGTAGACGATCTCATCGCCATCGTTGCGCCCCTGACCCACTGCCTGCACGGCGTTCAGCCAGCCGTACCGCTCATCAGCCGTCTCGAATGTCGGGGCAACGGTGTAAGTGCCGCGATCGCGATCACATCGACCGTGATAGCTGACGTAGATGAGCGCGCCGTCGTCGGTCTGAAGGAGTTGCCTGACGTCGAGGATCATGATCTGGCCCGCCGACGGAATCGCCCAGTCGCCACCGGGGCCGATGATGGACGCGCTCAGCCGCTCACCCTCCCAGCGGCCATTGGAGATGCCCCCGATGACGCGGCGGCCAAAGGGGGTCTCCCCGAGCCGGTGGATGTCGCCACGCGCGACGCGGACGGTTGCGAGTGGAACGAGTTCGAATGGCATGGTCACGATGGCTCCGGGGTAGGGGACGACTTAGGGGACGAGTTGGCGGTCGGGCCTGCTGACGGGACTCACGGCACGCTCGCGCACCGGGTCGGTGACACCGTCCCACGCCTCGTGCAGCGCCCGCAGATGCGCGAAGAAGCCGGTTGAGCGCTCAGTGCGCCCGTAGAGCTCGACGAAGCACCCGAGGTCGGCGCGGCAGTCGAAGTAGACGGCCGGCGCCGAGGTCATGAGGGACGCTGCGAGCGTGTACCCCGCATCGACGAAGGCAGCGACCTGCGAATCCCAGTCGTCGAGCGGCACGAGTGCGCACATGTGGTGGAAGCCGCCCTCCCCCGGCCCGTACATGTCGCGGTAGATCGACAGGCCCGGGCCCGGCTGGGCGATGAGCTGCACCTGAACCTCACCACACTGGCCGAAGGCGTAGTCGACGGCGGTAGTGCTCGGTTGACCACGGTAGGTCAGGTCGGTCCCGACGAAGTCGCGCATCACCACGAAGGGACCCGCCCCCATCACCCGAATCCAGTGGTCGAGGCCTACGTCGAGGTCGGGGACGACAAAGGCGGTCTGGAGCACTGGGTGCCGCAGGAGCCCGGGCGCAGGAGTCACGGCAGCATTCTGGCAGCGCCCTCCATTGATGTCCGGGCCTTCCCGATGCGCGGCCCGAGTTCGCCGTCCGTTAGGCTCGGCACGTCCTTCGGGGTGTGGCGCAGCTTGGTAGCGCGCTTCGTTCGGGACGAAGAGGCCGTGGGTTCGAATCCCGCCACCCCGACACCTGGTCGGGGGCCGATGAACATATCGGCCCCCGGCACCGCAGCACGAGACCGGACCACGAAGGCAGGGGTTGCGCGGTGAGCATCGATCGGCGTCCAGCACCCAGCGACCTCGGCAAGACAACCCGCGCCTACGTCAAGTCCATGGGCTGGCGCTCGGTGAACCTCCACACCCACATCTCCCTCGTCAACCGTTACGTCTACGTTGAGGTGCCCAAGGCCGGCTGCGGGACGATGAAGGCGACCCTCGGCGGCATGGAGGCCGCTCGGCAGAGCCCGGCCGCTGTCCTTCGCGTCCAGGAGAACCCTCACGACCGCACTAGGGCCACCCCCTTCGTCAAGCCCTTCCAGTTGCCGCCTGATCTCCTCGAGGAGGCCCTGCGAGGGCGCAAGTGGAGCCGGTTCACGGTCGTCCGAGAACCGGCCTCCCGCCTGCTCTCCGGCTACCTCGAGAAGATCCGTCAGGGCCTCCAGCAGAGCGATCCGATCCTCAAGGCGCTTCGCGAACGCGGCGGCGCACCTGAGCTCGCGCAGGACATCAGCTTCGCCGACTTCATCGAGGTTGTCTCCGGCCAGGATTCGAGGGAGCAGGACCCGCACTGGCGGCGACAGGTCGACCAGATCGGACACGGGATCATCGACTACGACGCCGTCATCCACCTAGAGGAACTCGATGCCTCGTGGGATCGAGTCGCCTCACTCACCGGCGTTGCCGGCCTGCAGGAGCAGTTCTTCTGCCGCAACTCAACCCAGGCGGGCTCGAGGATCAACGACTACTTCACCCCGGCGATCCTCGCAAATGTCACGCGCGCCTACGCCGGCGACTACTCCACCTTCGGCTACCAGCCGCCGGTCCTTTGACCCAACCGTCGGGCACGCCTACAGCGTCGCGACGACCAGTTCCGCGATCTGCACGGCATTGAGGGCGGCGCCCTTGCGCAGGTTGTCATTGCTCACGAACAGCGCGAGCCCACGCCCGTCAGGCACTGAAACGTCCTGACGAACCCGGCCGACGAACGATGGATCGGCACCGGCAGCCTGCAGCGGGTTCGGAACCTCAACGACCTCGACGCCCGGGGCGACAGCGAGAAGCTCCATGGCCCGCTCAACCGAGATGGGCCGGTCGAACTCTGCATTGATCGAGAGCGAATGCCCCGAGAAGACCGGCACGCGCACGCAGGTACCCGAGACAAGCAGGTCCGGCAGACCGAGGATCTTTCGGCTCTCATTGCGGAGCTTCTGCTCCTCGTCGGTCTCGAGCGATCCATCGTCGACGATGCTCCCAGCGATTGGGATGACGTTGAAGGCGATCGGACGGACGTACTTGCGCGGCTCCGGCAGCGACAACGCCGAGCCGTCGTGGGTGAGCGCCGCGACGTCCTGGGGCACCGCAGCGCGAAGCTGATCCTCGAGCTCACTCACGCCCGCTAGCCCGCTCCCGGACACGGCCTGGTACGAGCTTACGATCAACCGTCGCAGGCCCGCCTCGTCGCTCAGGGGCTTCAGGACGGGCATTGCTGCCATCGTCGTGCAGTTCGGGTTGGCGATGATGCCCTTGCGGGCCTCGGCGATCGCGCCGGGGTTCACCTCGCTCACCACGAGCGGTACGTCGGGGTCCATGCGCCAGGCCGAGGAGTTGTCGATGACGATGGCGCCCGCTGCTGCGTACTTCGGGGCGAGTTCCTTCGACGATGCCCCGCCCGCGGAGAACAGGGCGATATCGATCCCCGTGAGGTCGGCCGTCGAGGCATCCTCGACGATCACCTCCCCGCCCTTCCAGGGCAGCGTCGTGCCCGCCGAACGCGAGGATGCGAGGAA
>WLOY01000067.1 GCA_009699015.1 Actinomycetota bacterium
GGGCCGACTCGCAAAGCGAGTCGGCCCCAACGGATCGGGCTTCATCACGGTGATGAAATGCTCAACTGCTTTCGGTAGAAGTCTGCGATGGCACTGAACTGAAGCGATCCCCAACCACTTGCGGCATCAAAACCAGTTGTGGCAGTGCAGCAGCCAACCCCGTACAGGTCATTGGTGCCGACGGTGATGTCGGTGAAGTAGGGGGCGGCCGTTGTCGCTGGTACCGAGTAGAGCGCCCAGTTCGGCAGACCGATCCGAGCACTCGAAGTAGTGCTGAGCGACTGAAGGACGGATGCCAGACCACCTGCTACGCCAGGGGCTGTCGCGGATGTGCCACCGACCACGGTGAACTGGCAAGACCCCGTCGTCGTGCAGACTGGGATCGGCCCGAAGTCGGCCGGTGATGAGAGGAACGAAACATCGGGGGTGATTCGACCCCCCGATATGCCAAGTGAACTCTGGTACGCCGGTTGCGGGAGAGTGCTGACCGTCGATCCTCCGCCGGCGTAGGTGGGGCTGGCGTTCCAGACTTGCTGACCCGAGGCAAGGTCACCGGGGGTGGATGCCTGGGTGCCGCCCACAGAGAGAGCATTCGGTGACGAGGACGGGTACTGGGCCGCCTGGTCGGTGCTGCCAGGAGCGCATGCGGATGAACCGGTGTCACCAGACGAGGCAACGACGGTCACCCCAGTTGCGGCAGCAGACAGGAGCATCCATTCAGTCAGATCCATGGCCTGCTGAGTGACGTTGGATTCGCAAAAGCCCACACTGGTCGAGATGATCTGGGCTCCGCCCGGGGCGTAACTGCCGGCAAGGGCCGCGGCGAACGGGAAGACGAGTGGGGAGTTTGGGTTGAACTGATAGATGTCAATTCCTGCTAAGCCCGGGGCCATAAGACTCGCAGCGATAATGTCGAGTGTCGACTCCTGAGCGACGTCACCGAAGACCGATGCGGGGGAGGAATCGACCATGTTCACCGATACTGGCGCAACCGGGACGTTGAAGCACGAGTTGTAGAGGTCTAACGCCTGCTGTGATGTTGGGGCGACCTCGAGCATGGCGATGCGGACGCCCTTGCCGATACTGCCTGCCTGCTGAAGGGAGGCGAGGCCGTAGATGTCCTTGAGTGAGGAGGCCAAGCCCTTCGCGGTTGGGCAGGTCGGCGAGCTTGAGGGCGACTCAGGTGCAGGACTCGACGTCGCAGTCGAGGGGAGCAGCGCAGTGAGGCCCGCGACCTGGGCGACATTGCTGGAGATTGCGTCCGGCGGTGAGACAGGCTTGGCGGGGCCTGCGACGAGTTGGCCGGTGCCCGAAGGGGTCTGGGTGATGTCGGTGCCAAAGAATGCTTGCGCATCAGCGACGCTCATCGTGCCGATGAGCACGCTGCCGGTGGGATCGATTTCGCCGGTGAAGCCTGCGGCGTTCAAAGTACTGAGTGCTGCTTGCGCATCCGCTGCGGAAGCCCCGTAGGCAGAGGCGATGTCGGCCGGGGTCATCCACTGCGCAAAACTCGGGGAGCCAGGGGTGCTGAGCAGTTGCACCTGCTGCGCGAGTCCGGCTTGATCACGGACAAGTCCAAAGGCAACCGGCAACTGCAAATCAGACGCAGCGGGTGAGCCCTTGTCGCCAGATGAGGAGCATCCAGCCAGGACAAGTGCGACACCTACTCCAAGGGCGGTCCAGCGTGTTCGCGTTATCGTCATTTGGACCACCTCAGTAATTGTTGCGCGCGACGTCGCACCCATGTCCAGAGACTAACGGCCCTAGGAGACGCTTCGGTGCGTTGGCAATTACTGGTCGTAGCGGGTTACGTGTCCCATGATGAATCCCTCGCGCAGCGCATAGGCGGCCGCGGCAGCCCGGTTGGGGGCACTCAACTTGTCGAGGATGTGCTCGACGTGGGTGGCGACCGTGCGGTTGCTGATGATGAGGGCATTGCCGATTTCCTGATTCGATAAGCCCTCGGCCGCGAGGGTGAGGACCTCGAGTTCGCGCCTAGTCAGGGGCCGAATATCAATGGAGTCCATGCTCACTACGGTCATGATTGGCTGCTCACCCCGACAAGGAACGACGCGAACCCGAAACCAGTCGTCGTCATCGGGCCAGACGAATGATCCCCAAGAGTTGTGCACAGCGGCATCCTTGGCCACGTTCAGCAACTCGGTGCCATCCGTAAGGAGTTTGTGTCCGGTGAGACCAGGGATGCTGATCGCGCTCCCGTTACCGTCGAGACCTATCGCCATGCTCCCGGCCCCGAGCAACATGGTGATCCACTTGCCCGATTGGAGTGGGTCGGCCAAGTTCCCAAGGGTTGCGCAGAGGTGCGCGACCGCATCACGAGCGATGTCGCTGGGATGCTCAGTAGAAAGGGTGGACAGGTTCATGACTCCAGTCACGCGCCCATCGGGGGTCCGAAGGCACATCGTCAAGCCCTCCCGGAAACCCGCGGGGTAGAGCACATCAGCGACGGCCCAGTTGTCCAGCGGGTCCCCTGGCAGATCACGCATACGAACCGGTCGCCCCGTGGCTTTAAAACCGAGGGCGTCCATCAATTCGTGGAACTCAGTGCTGTGCAATTCATTGAGGACCTGCTGCGAGTAGCCCTCGGATGCGATTTGAATCGATTCCCCAGTGATGGGGTTAATCGAACCCGGAAACGGCGGGTACCTCCGCACCATGCGTGAGTTGGTCGTGCCGGCGCTTCGTCGATTCAAGCCGGACGTCATCGTGGTGCCCTCTGGCTTCGATGCGAGCTGCTTCGATCCGCTCGGCCGGATGTCGGTGACGGCTTCGGGCTACCGCGCGATGACGAGGGTGCTCATGGACATCGCGGAGGAGGTCTGCTCTGGTCGCATCATGATGACGCACGAGGGCGGCTACTCGCCGACCTATGTGCCGCTGTGCGGGGTTTCCGTGCTGTCGGAGATGTCCGGGGTGGATGTGGACGTGGTGTCGGAGATCTACGCCAGCTTCGACACGATGCCTGAGCACGCCCTCATGCCATGGCAGGCCGACGTGGTGCAGGCGGTTCGGCAGGAGCACGGTCTCATCTAGCGTGGACAATGCGTCCAGGGTTCGCGAGTCGCCTCTGCGAAGCACGAGGCGTCATGAAAGGATCGGGGCATGACCACTACTGCGACGCTGCATACGACCCTGGGCGACATCAAGATCAACCTCTTCGAGGATCAGGCCCCCAAGACTGTCCGCAACTTCACCGGGCTCGCCGATGGCAGCCAGGAGTGGACGAACCCCAAGTCCAATGCGAAGAGCAGTGAGCCGCTGTACGACGGCACGATCTTCCACCGCGTAATCTCCGGATTCATGATCCAGGGCGGCGATCCCCTGGGCACCGGCACCGGTGGCCCGGGGTACAAGTTCGATGACGAGTTCCATGGCGAGCTCAACTTCGATCGCCCGTATCTGCTCGCCATGGCGAACTCAGGGCCGAAGACGAACGGCTCGCAGTTCTTCATCACGGTGACACCGACCCCCCATCTCAACCGCAAGCACACCATCTTCGGCGAGGTCGCCGACCAGGAGTCACGCGACGTCGTCGATGCGATCGCGGCCGTCGCCACCGGCGCCCAGGATCGTCCGAAGGAGAACGTCGTCATCAACTCGGTGACGATCACGCGCGACTAGCAGTCCAGTGACCGATCAGCCAGGCGCCGCCGCGCCGGTGTGCTACCGGCACCCGGATCGGGTCAGTTACATCACCTGCACCCGGTGCGGGCGGCCGGTTTGCCCTGACTGCATGGTTGCTGCGCCGGTCGGCTTTCAATGCCGGACGTGCGTGGTTGGTGCGGCGAGCGAGAGTGTCACCCCGACTACTGTCGCGGGTGGGCAGTACATCTCGAAACCGCGTGTGACGTACGCCCTCATCGGGCTGAACGTCGCATTGTTCCTCCTTCAGTACCTAGGTGGAATCAACGAGGTCGCCGGCGACTGGGGGATGTGGCCGGTCGGGATCGCTGTCGGTGGTGAGTGGTGGCGGCTTCTCACCGGCGCTTTCCTGCACGGCTCACTTCTGCATATCGCCTTCAACATGTACGTGCTGTTCGCCCTGGGCCCGACCCTCGAGCGCGTCCTCGGGCATGGCCGGTATCTCATGCTCTATGTCCTCGCCTCTCTTGGCGGCGGCGTCGCGTCCTACGCCTTCTCCGACATGCGCACGGTCTCGGTGGGCGCCAGCGGCGCGATTTTCGGCCTCATGGGTGCCCTCATCATCGCCGGACGCAGGCTTCGGTACGACATCAAGCAGGTGGTCATCCTGCTCGGCATCAACGTGGTGATCGGCTTCCTGGCACCCGGTGTCGACTGGCGGGCGCACCTCGGTGGCCTCGTCACCGGTGCCGCGGTCGCAGCCGTGTTCGTCTACGCACCGCGAGTGCACCGCAACCTGTGGCAGACCCTCGGCGTGCTGGGCATCCTCGGGGTGCTCATCGTCGCCACCACCTGGCGAACGGCCCAGATCATGGAGTTCGTCGCGCCCTTCGGCGTCACGCTCAACGCCTGAGGCAGCGCCCTCATCCACAACAATGCGACTCGCGGACGATTGTTGTCCACAGGTTGTCCCCCGCTGGGGACAATTACACCCGTGTCATTAGACCCAGCGGGTCGACAGTCCGAACCCCACACCGATGAACGCGAACCCGATACCGACGTTGATGAGCGGGCTGAGGTCCTTCATGACCGGGATCTGCCCACCAGCGATGTAGTACACGACGATGTAGGCAAGGCCGATGACGAAGCAGGCGACCATGGTGGGGGCCAGCCACGAGGGTGATCCGAGGCGGGCAACCTTGCGCTCACCCTTCGCCTGCTCGGGGGTGTAGCGAGTTTCCTTCTTGCGTCCCTTGGACTCGGGCACGGTGCACACTCCTGAAGGTCACGCGCCCTCGGCCTTCGCCTCGGGACACAGGTGGACGTCTCCAGCGTAGATTACCCGTGTGCCCCGAATCCTCGTCGTCGACAACTACGACTCCTTCGTATTCAACCTGGTCCAGTACCTCGCGCAACTCGGTGCCGAGATCGAGGTGCGCCGAAATGACGCCATCACGACGGGCGAGGCGAACACGTTCGATGGCATCCTGCTGTCCCCGGGGCCGGGCGTGCCGGAGGCGGCTGGAGCCTGCATGGACATCGTTCGCGAATGCAGTGGAGTGACCCCGATCTTCGGGGTGTGCCTCGGTCATCAGGCGATTGCCGCTGCATTCGGGGCGACAGTGTCGCGGGCGCCCGAGCTCCTGCACGGCAAGACCTCACTCGTCCACCATCAAGGAGCAGGAGTCCTGGCGGGGCTCCCCGACCCGTTCACCGCCACTCGTTATCACTCACTCGCCGTCGAACCGAGCACCGTGCCCGCCGAACTCGAGGTCACCGGCACCACCGACTCCGGCGTCATCATGGCGCTCCGGCACCGGAGCCTCGATGTCGAGGGCGTGCAGTTCCATCCGGAGTCCGTCCTGACCGAAGGCGGTCACCGGATGCTCGCCAACTGGCTCGAGGTCTGCGGAGACCCTGAAGCCGTGGCCAGGAGCGCCGGGCTCGCGCCCGTGGTCGCCCGCGCCACCTAGCCTGAGGTCAGGGGCTGGCGGCGGGCGCGGGCGTTGGCGGTGGCTCGGGCGTCGGGACGACTTCGGCCGTCGGCTGGGGTGCCGGAGCAGTGTCGTCGGGACCTGGACCAAGGGTGGGAATATCGGGCGGCGGTGGCGCGGTGGCGACAGTGATCGTCACGAGCGACCCTCTGGCGAGTTGGCCCCCGGGAAGCGGTGCCTGCGCGATGACGCTGCCGTCTATGTACTGGGCTGACTCCTGGTACACCACCTGGGCCTCGAAGCCGGCCTGCACGATGTCGCTGCGGGCTTGCGCCTCACTTGCACCAATCACGTCTGGGACCACGATGTTGCCCGTCGAGATCGTGATCGAGACCGCTGTGCCTGCATCGACCGGCGAGCCTTCCGCCGGGTCCTGATCGAGCACGTAGCCCGGTGGCTGCTCGGAGTCCTTCTGCTTGATCTCGCCGAGTTGCAGGTTGGCATCGCTGAGGGCCAGCCGCGCTGCCTCGATGGATGTGAGTCCGAGGAGTTGCGGCACCGTTGCCTGCTCCTGGCCACCGCTCACGGTGACATTGACGGCCTGGCCCTGCTCGAGCATCTCGCCGGAGGCCGGTTGCTGCGCGATGATCGTGCCTTCGGGACGATCGGAGAGCTCGGGGGTCTGGGCGCCGAGCCGCAGGTCGAACTCGGCGAGCGCGGTCGAGGCACCCTGGACGGTGAGCCCATCGAGGTTGGGCACCTGAACCCTGCTGCCGCCGCTGCCACCGAAGAGGAACTGCGAGATGACGACGGCCCCCACGATGGCGGCAATGACGGCGAGCCCACTGACCGCCCAGAAGCCAAGGCCGCGCCCGCGAACTCCGGCGGCGCTCGAACGTCGAGCACGGTCCTGGCTGCTCAGCCCGGCAGCCTCAATGAGCGGCATTGCCTGGGTCTGGCCTAGTGAAACGGTCTGGACCGGGGCGGTCATCGGCGAGCCGGCGATGGACCGTGCGACGGCTGCCCGGAACTCGGCGGCCGACTGATAGCGGTCATCGGCCCGCTTCGCCAGTGAGTGCATGACGACGGCATCGATATCCAGTGAGACCCCGTTGTCGACCTGCGACGGGGGGGTCGGCATCTCGGAGACATGCTGGTAGGCGATGGCGACCGCGGAGTCCCCGGTGAAAGGGGGGCGTCCGGTGAGCAATTCGTACAGCAGCACACCGGTCGAGTAGAGGTCGCTGCGAGCATCGACCACCTCGCCGCGCGCCTGCTCGGGCGACAAGTACTGCGCGGTGCCCATGACCGCGGAGGTGCCGGTCATGCTGCTCTGGACGTCGTTGAGCGCTCGCGCGATGCCGAAGTCCATGACCTTGACGTCGCCGGTGCGGGTGAGCATGACGTTGGCCGGCTTGATATCGCGATGAACGATGCCGTGTCGGTGCGCGTAGTCGAGGGCCGACAGGACGCCGGCGGTGATCTCGAGGGCCCGTTCGGGGAGGAGGCGACGACCGCTGGCGAGGAGTTGGCGCAGGGTCATGCCATCGACGTACTCCATGACGATGTAGGGCACGATGACCGCTGGTGAGCCCTCGGTGGCGGCGAGGGTGTCCTCACCGGTGTCATAGACCGCGACGATGTTCGGATGGTTGAGGGCTGCGGCTGATTGCGCCTCACGCCGGAACCTGGCCTGAAAGGAAGGGTCGCGAGCGAGGTCAGGGCGGAGGATCTTCACGGCGATGCGGCGGCCGAGACGAAGGTCGCGTCCCTCGTGCACCTCAGCCATCCCGCCGCGGCCGATGACATCGGCGATCTGGTAGCGGTCGCCCAGCATGCGGGCCGACTCCTCCGTCACGATTCCTCCACCTCGGGTTGATCCACGTCTGGATCAAAGGACATCATCTCAGAATCGCCTCGATCACATCTTTGGCAATGGGCGCGGCGAGCGAGTTTCCGCTGACCTCAGCCACGCCGGCCTCCTCGATCATCACGGCCACGGCGACCTTGGGGGCGTTCGCTGGGGCGAAGGCGACGAACCATGCGACGGACGGACGATCGTTGCCGGTCTGTGCCGTGCCGGTCTTGCCGGCGACGCTCACCCCGTTGATGCGCACATTCGACCCGGTGCCGTTTTCTACTGCGTTGATCATCATGTCGGTCAGCGAAGCGGCGTCAGCAGCGGTCATCGCCTGGGCGAATACCTCAGGCTCGGTCGTCTTCAGCACGGTCAGGTCGGGTGCGCGAATCTCCTGAACGAGATACGGGCGCATGACTGCGCCGCCGTTTGCGATCCCTGCTCCGACCATGGCCATCTGCAGTGCGGTCGCGCGCACGTCGAATTGCCCGATGGCGCTCAGTGATGTCTGCGGGGCATCGGGTTCCTCGGGGAACCGGGAGGTCGCGGCGCGAAGCGGAATCTCGAACCCGGTCCCGAATCCCATGAGCTCCGCCTGCTGCCGCAGCGCGTCGGCGCCGAGTTCGTTGCCGAGCCAGGCGAACGCGGTGTTGCACGAGATAGCCAAGGCCTCTCGCAACGTGAGCTTCCCGCCCGGTGCGCATGGCCCGCGATTCCAGTTGCGCAACTCGGTCTTCGTCTGCGGGAGCCGGTAGGTGGCTGGACCTGGGAGGACGGAGTCGGCGGTGAACCTGCCGGACGCCAACGCCGCAGCCGCCGTGACGAGCTTGAACGTCGACCCGGGGGGATTGAGGGACACGATCGGGCGGTTGAGGAGGGGCTTCTCCGGGTCCGCCTTCAAGGTTGCGTAGTACGCGCGGATCTCGGCCGGATCGTGGCTTGAAAGCATCCCCGGGTCGAATGACGGGGTTTGAACTGAGGCGAGAACGCGGCCGGTCGACGGCTCGATCGCAACTACTGCGCCGATCTTGCCCTGCAGGCCCGCGAAGGCGGCCCGCTGGGCACGGTCGTCGATCGTCGTCTCGACGGCCCCGCCGAGTGGCTGCCGACCGGCGAACAACTGCTCCGTCCGCTCGATGAAGAACAGGTCCGACTTGCCGTTGAGGATCCGGTTCTCCTGCCGCTCAAGGCCGGTGGCGCCGTAGACGATGGAGTAGAAGCCGGTGACGGGGGCGTACAGCGGGCCGTCGGAATAGGTTCGAAGGTAGCGAAGAGTGTCCCCGGTCTCGACGGAACGAGCCACGGCGTCCGAGCCGACGAGTATCGGGCCACGCTCCCGGTCGTACTCCTCGAGCAGCACTCGCTGGTTGCCCGGTCGATCGCGGTAGTCGCCCACGCGCGCGAATTGAATGATCGTGACGTTGACGAGGAGGGCGATGAACAACAGGGCGAAGACGAGCGCAGTGCGCAGGATCGGACGGGTCATACGCGGCGCACGACCTGCGTGAGCGCCTCGTCCGGCGCCGCCTCCTTGACTTCGGGCCGGCGCGCCCGGTCGGAGATGCGAAGAAGCAGGGCGATGATCACCCAGTTCGCGATGAGGGATGAACCGCCGTAGGACAGGAATGGGGTGGTGAGGCCGGTGAGCGGGATGAGTTTCGTCACTCCGCCAACGATGACGAACACCTGCAGGGCGAGGGTGATCGACAGGCCGACCGCGAGGAGTTGCCCGAAGCTGTCGCGGACCGAGATGGCGATTCGGAACCCGCGCTCGACGACGAGTGCGTACAGCAGGAGCAGCGCGAAGATCCCGGTGAGGCCGAGTTCCTCGCCGAGGGCCGCGACGATGAAGTCGGTGTTCGCGAAGGGCACGAAGTTGGGAAAGCCCTGACCCAAGCCGGCGCCGAAGATGCCACCGTTGGCGAGCCCGTACAGCGACTGAACTATCTGGTAACCGGAGTCATCGGCGTACGCCCATGGATCGATCCAGATCGTCACCCGCGCGCGCACATGGCCGAACATCAGGTACGAAAGCCCCGCACCGACGGCGAACAGGATCCCGCCGAGCACGAGCCACGATCGACGCTGCGTGGCGATGTAGAGCATGAACACGAACAGGCCGAAGAAGAGCAGCGAGGTGCCGAGGTCGCGCTGGAAGACCAGGACGCCGAGCGAGACGGCCCACGCGATGGCGATCGGACCGAGATCCTTGAGCCGCGGAAATCCAAGGCCGAGGAATTTCGATCGGACGAGGCTGAGCGAGTCTCGCTTCTCCATGAGGTAGCCGGCGAAGAAGACGGTCAGAAGGATCTTGGAGAGTTCAGCCGGTTGCAGGGAGAAGCCGCCGACCCTGATCCACAGGGTGGCCCCATTCACCGTGGTGCCGATAACCGGTGCCAGGGGGAGAACGAGGAGTATGAGCCCGACGAGGCCGAAGGTGTAGGTGAAGCGCTGCAGGCGTCGATGGTCCGGTACGAGGATGAGGACGGCGACGAAGAGCACGACGGCCACCGAGAACCAGGTGAGCTGGGCGTAGACGTCAGGGGTCGGGATCGGGGCATCGTTGCGCTCGGCGCGCAGGGCGGACGCTACGTCGATCCGGTAGATCATCACGAGGCCGAGAATGGTGAGGAGGGTGGAGACCGGAAGCAGGATCGGGTCGGCATAGGTGGCGCGACGGCGCAGGGTGACATGCATGGCGAGGGAGAGGATCGCCACGGCTCCGACGGTGATCCACAGGCGCTGGTTCATGCCCTCAGTGGTGGCCCATGCGACCTGAATCGTCCCGAACGCGCCGATGAGCCAGGCACCCACGAGCAGCCCCAACTCGATATTTCGCCTGCTGGGCTGGCGAAGGCCCTCAACCGCCTGCCGGGCGGCAGAACTCACGGCGCCGCACCGGGGCATCCGGAGGGCGCGAGTGGCCCCGCGCACGCCGATGCCCTGTCATTTAGCTCAGAGACGATGCGCCCCGCATCGGCCTCGTCCGATGCGGGGATCCCCTTGCTCACCAGTTCCTGGTCGAAGAAGGGCAGGGAGCCGACAGTGAGACCTGAGTCGACGCTCACTGACGAAAGGTTGATGCCGAGCATCGACCCCTGGATCCCGTGGTAGATCGCGACGGTTCCGGTTCCGGGGTTCCCGTTGACCGCGACATACCAGCGGGAGTGCAGCCAGTTCTGTGAGACGAGGACCACGATGACGATGCTGGCCAGGATGACGGCGAGCGCCGCAACCAGGCGCCACCGTCGTGGTCGGGGCTGGACGCCCTCCTCGGCCGCATCAACAACTGGAAGGGCCACGGCCGGCCGATGGTGGCCGTGACCACCACCATCCGCGCGATCCGGATCCGGTTGGGCATCATCGGGGAAGGCCACGTTCGGGAGGCGAACGCGAACACGCGGCTCGCCGGCGGCGCCGACGACAACGGGGATCACGTTGTCCTCGCCGGAGCCGTCGCTGTCGATGACATCGGCGATGACGACGGTGACGTTGTCCGGGGCGCCCCGCTCCAACGCAAACTCGACGAGCCTGGTGACCGAGCCGGTGGGGTCGCCGTCGCGCATGAGCCCGGCCATCTCGTCGGCGGACATCACACCCGAGAGCCCGTCAGAGCACAAGAGGTACCGGTCGCCCAGCCTGGCCTCCCGCACCGACAGATCAGGCTCGACCGGGTTCAACCCGTCGAGGGCCCGCATGATGAGCGAGCGCCGGGGATGGATGGCGGCCTCCTCCTCGGTTATGCGGCCGGCATCGATGAGGGTCTGGACGTAGGTGTGGTCGTGCGTCAACTGGGTGAGCTCGCCGCCCCGCATGAGGTAGGCGCGCGAGTCGCCCACGTGGACGAGGGCGATGCGCTCACCCATCCAATAAAGGCTCGTGACGGTGGTGCCCATGCCAGCGAGGTCGGCGTCGGCCTCGATAACGGCCCTGATCGATGCGCCGGTGTTGTCGATGGCGTCGGCGAGGGCGGTGAGGACGTCGCCGGCCTGCGGGGGTGCAAGTTCGAGGTGCGCGAGAGTCGCGACGGCGGTCGCGGACGCGAGCTCACCGGCGGCGTGACCGCCCATGCCGTCAGCGACGATAAGGAGACGGGGGCTTGCGTACCCCGAGTCCTCATTGCCGCGGCGCACGAGCCCGACATCCGAGCGCGCGGCGTATCGAAGGCGTTGGGTCATGGGAAGCTACTTCTGCAACTGGAGGGTTGTGCGCCCGACGCGGAGCGGCGCCCCGACGGTGAGCAGAGTCGGAGAGGTGATCCGCGTGCGATCGATCCAAGTGCCGTTGGTCGACCCGAGGTCCTCGACGAGCCAGGAGCCCTCCGACGAGTAGATGCGGGCGTGACGGCTCGATGCGTAGTCATCTTCGATGACGAGAGTCGAATCCGGTGCCCGGCCGATGGTGACCTGCGCCGAGGAGAGCGGGATGACGGTTCCGGTGAGTGGGCCCTCGACGACTACGAGCATGCTGCCCAAGCCCTTCGTCTTCCGCCCGGGCTTTGCGGGCCGTGGTTGCTTCGGGGGCTTGCGCGATGCCTGTCCGGCGGGCCTGGCATCGGCGGGTTGGCGCAGGTCACGTCGCAGGATCAGGACGGTGGCGATGACGAACCCCCAGAGCATGGCCAGAAATGCGAGCCGGGCCAGGGTCAGCCCAAGTTCAGACACGCCTAGCTGTTCTTGAAGATGAGCGAGGTCGAGCCGATGAGGATCTCAGTGCCGTCGTCGATCGTGATCTCGGTGACGCGCTTGCCATCGACGAAGGTGCCGTTGGTCGACCCGGTGTCGCGGAGCAGCACCGGAGTTCCGATGACGATCTCGCAGTGATTGCGGGAAGCGCCCGGGTCGACGACCCTGATATCGGCGTCGGTGCCGCGGCCGAGGCGGGTGATGCCCCGGACGAGCGGGTACGCGACATCGCCGACCACCAGCCGAGGCTGACCGCGGACGACGTCGTCGGCCTTCGACTCCTGGCCTGAGCGGATCTCGGCACGAGCCTCGCTGCGAACCCGGAAGATGCCGGTGTCGAGCTCCTCGTCCTCGCCGAACGAGACGTCGATGGTGCCGAGGATGGTGTAGCGCTGCTGGGCGCCGTAGTCGCGGATGAGGGCAGCGAGCTCGGCCTGCAGTGCAGTCTGGAAGGGGGCAAGGCGGTTGAAGTCATGCTCCGACAATTCGATGAAGAACACGTTGGGGATGACGGTGCGCTCACGGTCGATGACCGCGGCCCGGTCGTCCATCTCGCGCTGCAGTGCCGCGGCGATCTCGACCGGCTGGACCTCAGCCTTGAAGGCGCGGGCGAAGGCGCCGTTCACGAGGCGATCCAGTGAGTCCTCGAACCGCTCGAGTAGACCCATCACTGCCTCCAAACCCGTGAGTCGTGTGCGACCGCGCCAGCATTCCCCGCGTAGGTCGAAGCCTAACCCGCGGGAGCCTCGACACGGGTGAGCCTCACGGGGAAGCGACCACTTCATTGCTGGGGTCGCTCGCAATTCGCCGGTCACAGGCGTAGGCAAGGAAGCAGAATGGTCCGATGACCGCTCCCGACGTCAACGTCCAGACGAACATCACCGGGAAAGCCATAGACGTGTGGAGTGCTGTCGCTGATCCCCGCCGGATCACCGAGTGGTCCCCGGAGAGCGCATCGGTCCGCTGCGAGGTCGAGGGGACGCTGCCGGTTGGCGCGACCTTCTCAGGGAGTAACCGGAACGGACGCCGACAATGGTCGACGAAGTGCCGGGTCATTGAGTCCGAGCCGGGGAGGGCCTTCGCGTTCGACGTGACGTTCAAGGGGATGGCCGTGGCTCGCTGGCGCTACGAGATCACCGATGGCCCAGATGGCGTGTGCGTCGAGGAGCAGTGGTGGGAGTGTCGAGGGGTGTTCCTCAGGCTCATGGGCCCGCTCGGCACCGGGGTCTCAGACCGGCGGGCGCATAACGAGGCGGGGATGAAGGTCACGCTCGCAGCCCTGAAGGCGGACATGGAGGCATAAGGCTCCCCCAGAGCCATCCCCTTGACGAATCTCATAGACTGCTCCACGCTACAAAGGTTTGGTCACGCGCGAGTGGCGGAATAGGCAGACGCGCAGCGTTCAGGTCGCTGTATCCGAAAGGGTGTAGGGGTTCAACTCCCCTCTCGCGCACCACACCCGGGGTAACCCTGGGGCCCATCCTCGGCACGGAGAATCATCCGAGCCGGGGATCCGTGTTTCCTCCCCCGAGCCACTGAGGACCTTGAACGCGGAAGCACCACGGTTCCACACCGGGGTTGCTGTGGAGCAATGCATACACAGGTATTGCGAATTCTGATACTTGTACATACGTCACTAAACTTCGGAGGAGTCCGATGGACGAGGTCACCAATCCCTACGTACTCCGAACGGTTGTTTCGATTCGATCGCATCGAACACCTGGACCGGGGACTCTCCGAGAAGGCCATAGTGGAGCCAGCCGAGAATGAAGGCGTCTCCTGGGACAACGATGCGTTCGCCTACGTCGTGGCGGAGTCCGCTGGCTACCCCTCCTTCTGGCAGCAGTTCGGCCAGTCAGCGTGGAACGAGGCTGAGAGCAGTCCCATTCGACTGACCGATGCGCGAGTGGGAACCAGTGAAGGACGTCGGATACTGGATGCCGGCTTCTTCCGGTCCCGTTGGGACCGTGCGACCACGGCGGAGCAGAAGCACCTTCGTGCAATGAGCGAGGACGGCGACAGGGGCACTCTCGTGCGCGACCTCGCAACTCGACTGGGGCGCAACGTCCAGGGCATTGGACCCTCACGGGCCAACCTCATCTTCACTTCTTTGGGAGCAGGACGACCTCGATGTGCTCCACATTCTCAATATGACGTTGCTACCAACTCTGGCTGCTTTCCCACAAGATGAAACCTTCATCGTCGGGAAACCGGCAAGGGACCTACTGCGTGACCTCGGCGAGCCCGTACGTGTACTGGGGCTTGGCCGGCCCTGCGGCGAGGAGGGTCAGACCGGACTGCGTCCCGAGGCCCTGACTCCCCGGTGAGTTCACCTTCCACGAGTCGTTGCAGTCGGTGGCAACCTGCTTCCACGAGCCGAGGAGCCCGGAGCTGTCCAATGCGTACAGGTTGTTCGACCCGCAGCCTGGGTAGGTGACGCTCGCTGACGATCCCAGTGGGAGCGCGACCTTCCCCGCACTCAGGTCAGCCCACTGGAGGTTCCTGCCCGCGCCCCCCGACACTTGCCGGGTCTGCGCGAGAGCGAAAGCAGACGTGGGCGTGATGGGCTTCGTCCCCAGCCCGAGCACGATGACACCGCGCTGGACCCCGGATGCCTGCGAACCCTTCATATTGACGGTCCAGGCGTTCACTGCTCTGTACGGCAGGCCGGCAACGTTGCAGTTCGTCGGATCCTTCGCGAGCGAGTTGTCAGTGGACACCGTCTGCCATGTGCCATCGGCATCCATCGCGTACAGGCTGACGTTGAGCTTCGGATTCGCCCAGCAGGACCACACGCCGAATGCCTCCCCGTACTGGAGCGTTGACTGCCCGGAGACGAGATCGCGGAAGTGCACGGTCGGGATGGTGTCCGCGTGCGCCGCGGAGAGCACGGACCCAAGGGACAGGCTGAGCGTGGCGACGGCAGTGAAGGCGATACCTCGTGTGAGTCTCATGCTCGCGACGATAGATGGTGCAGGGACGGGAACCGGGATCGAACGATGCCCCTTCGTGCTGGCTCAGCACGCGCCACAGACTGCGACTTCTGTGAATACTGCCGCTATGCGGCGGTCCAGATGGGGGCGTGGTCGAGGTCTTCGATCACGAGGTGCCAGTGAGACGCCAAGTGCACCGCTTGCACGATTGTCGGGTGGAAGATTGCGTGGCAGGCAGCCCCAGGATTTCGGACGGACGGATAGGTGATCCCGAGGGATCCGGCATTCCGCAACTGGCGGGCGGCGTGTTGGCTGGAGCGGTAGTCGCCCGGGTCGAGGAGCGCGGCGGCATTGACGTGGCCGGTGTCGACTACATGGAGATGCGCGGTGTAGGTCGCGGCCCAGGCGGTATGGCGGGTCGGGCTCAGAGGCAGCACGGTCGCTAAGTAGACGGGGTCGAGGTCGGCGTATTCGAGGACCTTGTGGTGACCAACCTCGACCTGCGCTGCGGGGAGGGTCTCCGCGGAATACCAGGTGCCGCAGTCTGTGCTCGAGAACCGGCCGTGGGCGCCGCCGTGGGCGAAGGCTCCGTTGACGATATGGGAGTGCAGCAACTCGTTGTCCGGGAGCAGGAATCCTGATTGACGAGCGCAGGGACGGCTGTTCGTGTGGCGGGGGTTGGTTAGGGCGTCGAGTTCGTAGGCGGTGCCCAGCCGGTCAGGGTCAGGGCCGGTGAGGGCTTCGAGGACCGGTGGCTGGTCGTAGCGGGACGGAAGGATGCGGATGGCATTGGTGATGGTCGTGTTGGTGAGGACGAAAGGCGTTGTTGGTGGCATGGGCTAGCGGCCGCCGCGGTAGCCGTCGAGCAGGGTGCGAATGTCAGCGAGAGCGATGATGCCGCCGCGAGCAGCGTGGGTGTAGGGCGTGACCCCGGCGAACAGCGGGTTTCGGTTGGCGATGAGCATCCAGTCGTCGGCGACAGGGTCGGGGTAGATCGTATGAAGGGCACGGTAGATACCGGTGAGATAGGACGCGCGGGTGAGCTCGTCGACGCTGAGTCGGACGACGTCTGGGTTCTTCGCGCGGCGGGTGTAGGTGCTGGGGTTGATGCCTCCGAGCAGGGAGCAGCGCTGATCGAGGGTGAGGCGCCATGCGTCGGCGATCTGGTCGACGAGGCGCACCGCTTCAACAGACAGACGAGCGACAGTCGTGGGGTCATTGAGGTCAGGGGGCAAGGTTCGGGTTGGTGTGGACTCATCAATAGCCCTCGAAGGACTGCGCATATGCATAGTTTAACGCATGCAAATGCATGTCCACGAATGGCTCGCAGTGCAACGCTCGCAGATAACTCCTCCGGCCCGCCTACCGGGACGCGACGCGCGTGAGAACCGCTGTCAGGGTGAACTCGGTCCCACTGACGGAGGGCAGCAACTGCCACGTGCCGCCATAAACGTCACACGTCTCGGTGAAAAGCTGCGACCCGAGCCCGACCCGGTGCGAGATGGCGCCACCACTGCCGTTGTCCTGGCAGTGCAGCGTGAGTCGGCGAACATCCTGCGTGATGTGAATCTCCATCGATGTTGCAGATCCGTGTCGTGCGGCATTCACGAGGCATTCGTCCACCACCCGGTGGAGGTCGTATGCCAAGGAGGGACTCAACTCCTCGACTTGATCCCAATCCACTCGGTCGATCAGGATCATGCCGAGCCATGCGGGCACGACGGACGGAACTGTCTCCCTGCGCTCAGCGGAGAGGGCGATCAATTCGCCCTCCATCAGCGGGATCGTGACATCGCAGGTGTCATCAAGTTCAGCGAGTGCCTCCTGCCGCCTGCCCAGTCGCAGGAGGAGCGCTATCGCGGCGAGGCGTCCTTGGACTGACCGGTGCAGGCTCTCGGCAACGAAGCGTTCGGTCGCGTCAGCCTCGGCGAGAAGTGCCGAGCGCATGCGACGGGCGTCATCAAGTTGCGACCTGCTCTGGTCGGCGTCTGAGCGAGCCCGGGCCGCGTATCCGCGGGCAAGTTGGTGCAGGAGACCGATGAGGGCGAATCGGATCACCCCGCGGGCGACGATGGACAGTGCAGCCGCCGCCGTGAAATCCAACGGGTCAAGGGTTCTGGCCACAGCAAGACCAGAAAGACCGGACACGAGGCCGATCAGGACCCACGCCGTGATGGTCCATAACGGCCCGCCTGTGCCGCGTCGTGACCAGGGGACGGTGGCAATGATGTACGCGGCGGCGATGGTGACAAGTGCACCGATCCCAGCTCCGATAAAGCCGGCCCAGGTAAAAGTCGCGTTCAAGAGGGTCGGGCTCGGCCCGTACCACTGCCCGGGTACGGACAGGACAGCGATGAGCACCGCCAGTCGAACACTGACCACAGGGGGCGTGGCGAGATTTCGCCAGAGCGAGATCGACGTCCTCGATCGAGCAGGGGCAGGCGATGGAAAATCCACCTGCCCGCGTAACGGTGCATGCAACATTCCCTCGGAGTCGACCCGCAATCCCGCGAGCTGTTGCACTGGATCAAGTGATGGGGCCGTCAAGACGGGGCGCGCGTCGAACATGATGGAGTCGGTGGTCTGGGTGACGGTGACGGTCGCCCTGACAAAGACCGGCCGCAGACGGCGAATCCAC
>WLOY01000068.1 GCA_009699015.1 Actinomycetota bacterium
AGCTGCAGCGTCGAGTTGTCCTCGACGCGGGCGGCGATGAGCTCGCCGATCTGGCGCGACACGTCGTCGAGGGGGCCCGGGGAGTGCGTGGGGAGCGGAACGTCGACCTCGACGAGGTAGTCGATCTCGTTCTCGTAGATCTGCGCGTCACCGTAGGTGTAGGGCATCTGCTCGTTCGCCTGGACGATAACGAGGCCGCCGTGCGCCCTCGCCGACTCGATGGCCGCCGGCAGGATGTTGACCTCGGTGCCCAGGCTCACGGTGTCGAATCTGCGGGACGAGGCATGCAAGAGCACGACATCCGGACGCAGGGAATCGCGGAAGAGCACCGGCACCAGGCTCAGACGGCACGGGACGTAGTCCAGCCGCGCGCTGCCACGCATCCCGGGGCCGACGAACGCCGTCTCATAGGTCACGCCCTGGCGGTCCGGTATGCCCTTTCGCGCATTGAGCATGTGGAGCCGGTACTCGGGAACAACCTCGTCGACGGCGCCGAGGAGCACCTTCGGGGTCGCGAAGTTCCCCGAGGCGACGACCCGCGGGTTTGCCGGCAGATCCCCGAGGACCCTCTTGAGCTGCTCGACGTTGATGATCCGCATTGACCCCTCCATATCGCGATCGTCCCAGCCTAGGCCCGCTGTGTCAGAATGAGGCGTTCAGCGAGTCGTCCCCCGCAGTGAGAGCAGGCACCCATGCAGTCGACGTTCCCCTGGGGCGATGTGTCCGTCTACGTCGCAGGCCACCGCGGCCTGGTGGGATCCGCGCTGTGGCGAGCCCTCGAGGCAGCGGGCGCGGGCAAGCTCATCGGCTGGACCTCGAAGGAACTCGACCTCCGCGATCGCACGGCCACGCACGACGCGATCACCGAGGCGAAGCCCGACATCATCATCGACGCAGCGGCCAAGGTCGGCGGCATCATGGCCAATTCGACATTCCCGGTCGAGTTCCTGCGCGACAACACGCTCATCCAGACGAACGTCATGGACGCGGCCCATGCCGCCGGCGTCGACAGGCTGCTCTTCCTCGGCTCGTCCTGCATCTACCCGCGGCACGCAACCCAGCCGATCCGCGAGTCGTCGCTCATGACCGGGCCCCTCGAGCCCACGAACCAGGCCTATGCCATGGCGAAGATCTCCGGCATCTTCTATATCGAGGCGCACCGGACCCAGTACGGCCGTCGCTGGATCTCCGCGATGCCGACGAACCTCTACGGTCCCGGCGACAACTTCGACCTTCAGTCATCCCATGTGCTGCCCGCCTTCATTCGCAGGTTCCACGAGGCGAAGGTCGCCGGGGCGCCGACCGTCACCGTCTGGGGCACCGGCACCCCGCGCCGCGAGTTCCTCCACGTCGATGATCTCGCCCTGGCCTGCCTCGTCCTCCTGCAGCACTACGACACCCACGAGACCATCAACGTGGGCCTCGGCGACGACATGCCGATCCGCGAGCTCGCCGAGACGGTGGCATCCGTCGTCGGCTTCGAGGGGACGATCGAATGGGATTCGTCCAAGCCCGATGGCATGCCCCGCAAGCTTCTCGACACCTCCCGCATCAATGAGCTCGGCTGGAAGCCGCAGATCTCCCTTCGCAATGGTGTGGCGAGCACCTATGCGTGGTATCTCGCGAACAAGGCCTAGGCGCGACGTGGCGGAGCAGGTTGCGGGTGAGCCGCTGCAGGTCTTCCTGCCGGGGCGGATGTCGCTGCTCGTCCGGCTTACCGCCAAGGAGGGGCTGCGCCTCGCGCTCCTTGACGTCCTCAACTCCTATACCGACCGCCTCGCCGAGGAGCCTGGCACCGAGCTGTTCATCGTCTCCGTCGACCCGGACACCCCCGACAACGTCTGGCTCTTCGAGATCTTCAAGGACGAGGAGGCTCAGGAGGCCCACCGGGCGTCCGCGCCCTTCGCAGTGCTCATGGGGGCCATGCCTCCGCTGCTCGAGGGGCCGCCGGCCGTACTGCGCATGGACCCGCTGAGGATGTCGCTCCAGCAGGGCGTGCTCAAGGACGACTGGGCGTTCTAGACGCGCCCGGGCTCGGGCCGCCTTCCGCCTTAGGTGAACGGCGGGCGATCGTCGAATCGCAGGCTGGTGCGGCCCGCTGCACGCCATAGCCGAGCGGTCGCGTCGGTGTCCTCGTCGGTGACGAGATTGCCCATCACCCGCAGGGCAATGGTCATGAGCGACCGCGAGCGCATGCCGACGGGGCCGAATGTCGGCAGGAAGCCGGGGACGGTGAGAAACCCGGCGAGCCGGCGCGCGATTGAAAACGCGGTGCCGTAGTGCTGCCTGAGGATGGGCGCCCACTGGGTCGCGTAGTCCATCGATGCGTTGGCGACGGTGCCGGAAAGAACGTGAGCGGCCAGGTGCCCGGTCTCAAGCCCGTAGTCGATGCCCTCGCCGTTGAGTGGGTTGACGCAGCCCGCTGCATCGCCGACGAGCATCCAATTGGGGCCGGCGACCCCGCTCACTGCCCCGCCCATCGGCAGCAGCGCCGACCAGGGGGCCCGGATGTCGCCCTCGAGCTGCCATTCGTCGCGCTGGTCGTCGGCATAGTGCTGCATGAGGCCGCGCAGGTTCACCTCGGCAGGGTGCTTGCTCGTCGCGAGGGTGCCGACGCCGATGTTCACCTCGCCGTCGCCGAGCGGGAAGACCCACCCGTAGCCCGAGAGGAGCTCGCCCTGCTGCCCCCGCAGCTCGAGGTGGGAGGAGATCCAGGGGTCGTCGCTTCGATGGCTCTTGACGTAGCCCCGAGCCGCGACGCCGTAGACGGTGCTGCGATGCCAGACGCGTCCGAGCCTTCTGCCGAGCTGGGACTTGGCGCCGTCGGCGACGATGAGGCGCTTGCAGCGGATCTCGCGGGTCTGGCCCTTGCCCGTCGCGAAGGTGACCGAGGTGACCTTGCCCCCGTCGAAGGTCACGTCGATTGCTCGGTGGCCCTCGACGGTCGCGACCCCGGCATCGATCGCCACCCGGCGGATGGCGTCGTCGAGCTCCAGGCGCGGGGCTGCGCCGCCATGGCTCGGCAGCGAGCCGCCCGGCCAGGGGAGGGTGAGCGTCCGGCCGAAGCCGGCTGCCCTAAGGCCCTGGTTACGGGCCTTCCCCTCGAGGAAGGGGGACAGGCCGAGGTGGTCGAGTTCGGCGATCGCCCGGGGCGTGAGGCCGTCGCCGCAGGGCTTGTCACGGGGGAAGGCCTCGGCGTCGGCGAGGAGGACGTCGATGCCTGCGCGCGCGCTCCAAGCGGCGGTCGCTGAACCGGCCGGGCCGGCTCCGACTACGAGGACGTCGGTCTCGAGGACGGGGGCTGCAGTCATGATGGGGTCATTGTCCCCGAGTCACGGCCGCCCCGCACTCGCGACCGCTTCGGCAGGCGCAGGATTCCCTGCGCCGTTGCCGCCCCGACGACGACGAGCACCCCGCCGATCGGCTGGTTCCAGGTGATGTGCTCGTCGAGGAAGATCGCCCCGATGATCACCGCGATGAGTGGCGGGATGTAGGTGACCGTGCTGGCCGTCGTTGCGTCGGCCCGACCCAGGACCCGGAAGTTCAGGATGTAGGCGATGCCGCTCCCGAGGCAGCCGAGGCCGAGCATCGAGATAATCGTTGAGGTCTGAATGGGCGCGACGACGACGCCGGTGAAGAGCGCGATCGGTGCGGTCTGGATCGTGCCCATGAGGAGGACCCCGGTCGCGAGTGCGAGGGGGGTGAGGTCGCTCGCGAGCGGACCGCCGGTGAGGTGGCGACGGCCGTACGGGTACGAGATTCCGTAGCAGGCGATCGCGATGATGCACGCGCCGATGCCGATGAGCGTGCCGCCACCGAGTCCCTGCCAGATGCCGACCACGACGAGCACCCCGGCGAACCCGATGGTCAGCCCGATGATCCGCTGCCGGTTTGGGCGCTCCTCGGGGAAGACGAGGAGGATCGCGATGAGGGTCATGAGCGGCGTAGCCCCGTTGATGATGCCGGCGAGCGCCGATGAGATGTGGGTCTCGCTGAACGCGAACATTGTCCAGGGAATCGTGCTCACGAGGGCGCCGTAGATGAACAGCGGCTTCCAGGTCCTGCGCGGCGGCAGGGCCGTGCGGGTGATCGCGCTGATGATGAGCAGGGTGATGGCACCGAGGACGATGCGGCCGAGCGAGACGCCGACGGGGGTGAGCGACTCAAGCCCGATCTTCATGAAGGCGAACGAACCGCCCCAGATGAGGGCCAGCAGGAGGTAGGACGGCAGCCACCTGGACGTCGCCGAGGGTTGCGTCACCGCCCATTCATACCAGCGAAGCGCTGGGCACTCTCGACCCTGTGCGTGCATGGCGGTCTGCCTCCAGGGCGAGCAACTGCTCCTTCACCTCGAGGCCCCATGCATAGCCGGCCAGCGAGCCGTCGCCCCGGATCACCCGGTGGCAGGGGATCGCGAGGGCAATCGGGTTGCTGGCGCAGGCGGACGCAACAGCGCGTGCGCCCCTCGGGCTGCCGATGCCCGCCGCCAGTTCGGCGTACGTGCGGGTCTGGCCGGCCGGGATCTCGCGCAGCGCCTGCCAGACCCGTGCCTGAAATGCCGTGCCGCGGATGTCGACGGGCAGGCTCGCAGCGTTCCCGGTGAGCGCCAGTGCGCGCAGGGCAGTCATGACGTCGGTCATCGCATCGTCATCGCGCACGAGCCTCGCCCGAGCGAAGCCCGTGGCAACCTCCCGCTCGAGGGTCGCCTCGTCCGTCCCGATTCGGACGGCGCAGAGCCCGCGCGCCGAGGCGACGGCGATGAGGACGCCGATTGCGGACGGAGTGGCGGCCCAGATGAGCAGTTCGCCGGAGGCCCCGGAAGCGAACTCGCTGGGCGTCATGCCCAGGCGTCGTCCGGCCTCCTCGTAGAAGGCGCGCACCGATCCGTAGCCCGCGTCGTGGATCGCCTCGGTCACCGTCGGAGCGCTGCGAAGAGCCGCGCGCGCCAGCATCGTCCGCACTGACCGGCCGTAGTCACGGGGCGTGACCCCTACCGAGCCGGTGAAATCGCGCTGGAGTTGGCGAACGCCGCAACCCGCGAGTCTCGCAAGGGTCGCCGTCTCGATCGGGCCGCCGGACGCTTCCATGGCCCGGCAGGCGACGAGGATGCGCTGCAGTGGGGTCGACACGCGGCAACGGTATGGCGCCCGCATGCGCCTGCGCACTCCGGTTCACGACAGATGCCCAATTCAATTGCACCTGCGTGACCTCGAGGAGCGCTACTGGGAGGATCAGGTGGTCCAGGAGTGGGAGAACTCCAAACAGGCAACTCGGCCCGCGGCGGAACTCTGGTCTGAACTCGGCCTGTGAGCCACTGAACTCTTGTCGTCTCCAAGGCATTCGAGAAGTCCGCGCGAACAATCGGCAAGCCCTCGCTTGAGCGCATACGCGAATACCTCGACGATGTCGGCGACTACAGGGTCATCGTCGAATTTCGCGATACCGAGATACTGCTCATTGCAGTCGAAGTTGGCCACAGATCGACCATTCACAAAGAATGACTGCGCTGCCCGGCCTCTGATCAGTTGCAGGTGCAGCGCTGCTCGACCGGCACGTTGGCCATCACCTCTTGCACATGCTCGCCGCAGCCACTCCACGTGACCAGACTGCAACCATTGCAACGCACCGGACTGCACATTCGAGCCTCCATAGGTTTGAGCCAACACCGGAAGGATACCCCAGGGGGTATCAAAACGCCAAGAATCCAAGCCTAGGACCTTCGGCCCGCCCCGACGGCCTTTGGCCTCTGCCAACCTCCGGCCGGCACGCTTAACGTCGAATCTGGCGCAGCAGGGCAGGCCGACCAGGGAAATGGGGGAGTGACGCCATGGGAAAGCTAGACGGCAAGGTCGCGATCGTCACCGGCGGCGCTCGAGGCATGGGCGCGGAAGAGGCTCGGATCCTCGCAGCGGAGGGCGCACGGGTCATCGTCTGCGACGTCCTCGACGAGGAGGGCGCAGCGGTCGCCTCGAGCGTCAACGGCACCTACCGGCATCTCGACGTGACCCAGGAGTCCGATTGGGCAGACCTCGTCGCCACGGCAGAATTGTCACTGGGACGCATCGACATCCTCATCAACAACGCCGGCGTCGTCGGCTTCTCTCCGGTCGACAAGACTGACCTCACCGAATGGAATCGGGTCATCGGCATCAACCTCACCGGCGTGTTCCTCGGCATCCGCGCCGTTGCGGCGCCGATGGCGGCCGCCGGCGGCGGCGTCATCGTGAACATCTCCTCGACCGCAGGCATCATGGGCTATTCGAATCTCAGCGCCTACGTCGCCAGTAAGTGGGGCGTTCGCGGCCTGACGAAGGCCGCGGCACTGGACCTCGCGAAGGACGGAACCAGGGTCGTCTCAGTCCATCCCGGCGGGGTTCGCACCCCGATGACCGCCGGTATCGACACCGGCGACATGTACGCCAGTCAGCCAATCCACCGGATCGGGGAGCCGGCCGAGATCGCGAAGCTCGTCCTCTACCTCGTTGCCGACGCCACGTACTCGACCGGAACCGAGTTCATCGCCGACGGCGGGGCCACCGTGGGGCAGGTGCTCGATATCTGAGGCGCCGTCAGTTCGCAGGAACGCGCCACATGAGCCGCGTGCCGCCGCTTTCAGATACCCGATCGAGGCCGCATGAGCCCCCGAGTTCGATTGCGCGCGAGTTAAGGTTCGTGACGCCGGAGCGCCGCCCGGATCCGTCGAACGGCACTCCGATGCCATCGTCCGTCACAATGAGCATCACGTCGGACCCGATGACCTCGACCACAACTTCGACCCTGCCCGCCTTCGCGTGCCGCGCCGCATTCGTGAGCGCCTCGCGCAGGGCGGCAATCAAGTGGTCGGCCGTCGTGTCAGACACGAGCGCGTCGATCACCCCGGCGAACCGGACAGATGGCTCGAATCCCAGCAGCCCCGCTGCCTGCTCGGTCTCGCGCAGGATGCGGCCACGCAGGCCGGTCGACGGGCCCACGGTCGGCTCATGCAGCGCGAAGATCGTTTGTCGGATCTCGCGAATCGTCTCGTCCATCTCGTCAACGGCCCTCGACATGCGGTCACGCACCGACTCGTCGAGGCCGGGTGTCCGCAGTGCCCCCTGCAACTGCATCCCGGTGGCGAAGAGGCGCTGGATGACGAGGTCGTGCAGGTCGCGGGCGATGCGATCGCGATCCTCGTAGACCGCGAGTCGGCCCTGTTCCTGCCGCGCTTCCGCCAGCACGAGGGTCACGGCTGCCTGCGCCGCGAAGGTCTCCGCAAGTTCGACGATGTCCATAGGCACGGCACTTGCATTGACATCCCACAGCAGGGCCACGACACCGAGGGTGCGATCAGCGGCGAGCATCGGCAGCGCGATCATCAAGCCGAACTCGCGAGGCACATCTATCTCGAGGGTGAGCGGACCGCGCCGGATCGTGCGGCGCGACGTGAAGGCCTCGACAATGAGCTGCCCCTCAGCCGGCTCCCGGCCGAGGAGCCCTCGGTTGAGTCCGTCGAAGGCCGCATTGCGTGGAATACGCGGACGGCTCCGGTGAACGGTCCAGCGGGTCGGTGCCGCACGGGCGTCCTCCCCTTCTGGTCCGACGTTCACGACCTCGATGACGAGATTGCCGTACATGTCCGGCATCGCAACCAATGATGCGTCCGCCCCGGTGAGCCCTCGAACGCGCTCGCTGATGACGGGGAGGACGTCGGCGCTCTCGGCTCCGCCCAGGACAGCGTTGGCGATCGCGGCGACCGCCTCCTGCCAGCGCTCACGCTGACGGCTGCGCTCATAGAGCCGTGCGTTCTCGATGGCCACAGCGGCAGCGGCAGCGAGCGCCATGACCGTGCGTTCGTCCTCCGCGGTGAATCCACCGGCTCCGCGCTTCTCCGTGAGGTAGAGATTTCCGAACACCTCACCACGCACCCGAACGGGGACCCCGAGGAATGAGTTCATCGGAGGGTGGCCGGGCGGGAACCCGCTCGAGGCAGGATGGTCGGAGAGCCGCTGGAGGCGGATCGGGACCGGATGCTGGGTGAGCAGGCCGAGGATCCCCTTGCCCGTCGGGAGGGGGCCGATCGACTCCGCCAGGGACGGGTCGATGCCGACATGGATGAAGTCGACGACCTTGCCCTCGGCCCCGAGGACTCCGAGGGCGCCGTACTCGGCATTCACGAGGTCAACGGCCGCCTTCACGATCCGGCGAAGTGTCGCTCCGAGCTCAAGGCCAGCCGCGACCGAGACGACCGCCGCGAACAATCCGCTGTCTCGGTCCTCCCCCATGGGCCCATCATCCCCGGAAGGCGGCCTGACCGGAAGTGGGCACCCGACTCACCGCGACCCCGACCGGCAGCCCCGCGATGAGCTCGGCCATCTCGAGTTCGTCTCGCTCGGTCCGCAATTGCTCGGCGAACCAGCCGTCCCCTGCGGCGAGGTCGCGGCAGGAACCCTCGGCTTCAATACGGCCATCGCGCAGGACGACGACGTGGTCATCAAGGTCGATGCCTCGAAGCCGGTGGGTGATCGTGATGCGGGTCGAGCCACCGGTGCTCGTGCGAATCGTCCGCTCGAGTGCCTGGGCCGTCGCGCCGTCGAGGTGCTCCGTCGGCTCGTCGAGGATGAGCAGCGGCGGAGGGTCCAGCAGGACGCGGGCAAGGGCCAGGCGCTGCGACTCCCCGCCGGACAGGCGCATGCCCACCGGGCCCACCTCAGCATCAAGCCCGCCGGGCATCCGCCGAACCGAGTCGTCAAGCTGAGCCGCCGCGAGGGCTCCCCAGACCTGAACATCGCTGAACCCGGGCCGCCCGAGCCGCACGTTCTCCGCGATGGTGGTGCCGAACACGTGTGATCGCTGCGCCAGCAGCCCTATCCGCTCGCGAATCCCGTCACTGCCCGCTGCCGAGAGCTCGATTCCGTTGAGCTCGATCGACCCCTCGTACGCAACGAAGCCCATGAGGACGGCCGCAAGGGTCGACTTGCCTGCACCGCTCGGCCCGACGATGGCGAGGTGTTCGCCTGCGCGGATGCGCAGGTCAATCCCGCGAAGGGCCCTGACGTCACCCGCGGCCCAGCCGGCGCTCACCCCCCGCAATTCAAGGCCGCTGAATCCCGCCGGGACCGTCAACGGCAACGCGGGCTCGGTCACCGGGTCGGCAACCGCCTCGAGCGCGTCGAGTCGCCCGGTAGATCCCCGAAGGCGCTGGTAGGCGAGGGCGGATCCCGGGAGCGGGGCGAGGACCTCGAACAGGGCGAGGGGCAGGAGGGCGAGCACCGCCAGCCAGACCGGCTGAAGCGAGCCGTCGAGGACCGCCGGGATCGCGGCGACGAGGACGCCGACGACGGCCAGCCCCTGCAGAAGGACCCCGAGGCCGCTGCCGATGCCCAGGGCCGCCGATGACCTCCGCGAGAGCGCCGTGACTTCCGCATCGATCGCGGCTATCCGGCGCGTTGCCGTCGACTGCTCGCCGAAGGCGATGAGGTCGGCCGACGCATCGAGCGCAGTCACGACCGCGGATGCGAGGAGAGCCTTGGACGGTGCCATGCGCCGCTCCGACCGGCTCGCGACCGCAGCCGCGGCCCACGGGGTGAGGACGAGCGCGGCGAGGACCGCGCATCCGACGATCAGGCCAGCCGACGGCCAGAGCCATATGCAGAAAGCGACGGTGCCGGCGGACACGAGGGCGGCCTGGGCCCACGGCAGGACGACCCGCAGGGGAAGGTCCAGGGCGGAGTCGACATCTGCGATGAGCCGGGTGAGGAGGTCGCCGCGCGCGAAGCCCGCGAGCCCGACGGGGGCGAGGCGCTCCAGCCTGCAGTAGACGCGGACCCGCAGCCCCGTCAGACCGCGGAGTGCCGCGTCGTGGCCGATGAGCCGCTCGCCATACCTGAGGAAGGCACGGCCAAGGGCGAATGCCCGCACCATGACGGCCGCGACGGTCAAGGTGAGGACGGGCGGGGCACCCGCTGCAGTGGCGATGAGCCACGCCGCCGTCCCGAGGAGGGCGACTGCGCAGGCGGAGGCGAGCGCCCCGACGAGGCCGGCGACCGTGAGCATCCGCCGCTCCCCGGCCATGGCGGCTCGTACCGGCCCGAGGGTCGTCACCATTCGCCCACCGCGACCGCCAGCGGGCTGCCGGCCGACAGTTCGATTTCCAGGCTTTCAGTGCTCTCGGGGCTTGCAGGGCTCTGCCTGCTGCCCCCGATACGGACTACAGCATCGGCGATCGCCACGAGCGCCGGTCGGTGCGCGACGACAATGACGATGGCGCCCTCATCTGCCATGCGACGTACCGCGTTCACGACGGCCGCCTCGCTCACGTTGTCGAGGCCGGCCGTGGGCTCATCGAGGAGCAGCAGCCTTGGCCGGCGCACGAGTGCCCGCGCGAGCGCAATTCGCTGCAGCTGGCCAGCCGACAGGCCAGTGGCGCCCGACTGGATCTCGGTGCGCAGGCCAGCGGGCAATCCGTCGACCTCCTCGGCGATCCCTGCCGCGCGCAAGGCCGCCCAGACCTCGTCATCGCCGCAATGAGGTGCCCCGAGTCGGATGGCGCCCTCGATGGTCGTCCGCGATCCTGCTGTCGAGTCGATGAGCCGTGACCGTTGCGGAACCCAGCCGACCGTCGAGAGCCATGCCCGGCGATCGAGATCCGACAGGTCGGCCACTGCCCCACCGGACGCGATCACGCTCATCGAGCCGGATGTAAGCGGGATGAATCCCATGATCGCGTTGATGAGGGTGGTCTTCCCGCCGCCGGAGGCGCCCACGAGGGCGGTGACCGATCCTGCGACGGCCTCGAAGCTCACCGGCTCGAGCGCCCGGTCAGTGCGTCCGTCGAATCGGACGGACGCATCCGACACCCGAAGCGCTAGATACTCGGGTACGCGCGCGGCCCCACCCGGCGAAACCACCTCCAGCTCTGACTCAGGCTCGAGGATGGTGAACACCCGGTCTGCCGCATCTACGCCCTCGGCTGCCGCATGGAAGTGCTGCCCGACGAGGCGCAGCGGCAAATAGGCCTCTGGCGCGAGGAGGAGGACGAAGAGGGCGGTCGCGTACGTGAGCTGCCCCTCGGCGAGCCGAAGGCCAACCGACACAGCGACGAGCGCAATCGACAAGGTGGCGAGCAACTCGAGGGCGAGCGACGAAAGGAAGGACACCCGAAGGACCGCCACGGTCGCACTCCGGTAGTCGTCGCCCATCGCACGGATGGCCGCCGCCTGCTCCTTGGCCCGACCGAAGATCTTGAGCGTGGGAAGGCCCTCGATCAGGTCGAGCACATGGGTGGACACGGCAGCCAGGGTTCGCCACTGCCGCTCGACCTGACCCTTCGTGTAGAGCCCGATGAGAATCATGAAGACGGGGATGAGCGGAATCGTCACCGCGACGATGAGCGCCGAGAGCAGGTCCTGACCGGCGAGGGTCAGGAGGATCGCGCACGGGACGATGACGGCGAGCACGAGCTGCGGAAGGTACCGTGCGAAGTAGCCGTCGAGGCCGTCGATGCCACGCGTGACAAGGGTCGCCACCTCACCCGGCGCCGAGCCTGCGCGGCCGTAGGGTCCGGTGGCGAGCACCTTGCGCACCGTGGCGTCCCGCAGTTCCTCCTTGGCCCGCGCCGATGCGCGCACGGCGAGCATCTCCGAGCCCCAGGCGATGACGGCCCTCGCCACGAAGACCAGTGCCAGCGCTCCAACGGCCCCACTCACGAGATCCCATGAGAGTCCGTTGCCCGACACATCGACGATCACCCCCGAGAGCAGGCGCGCCTGGACGATCACGAGGACGGCTGTCACGACACCGGTGATGATGACGGCGACGATGTAGCGCCGTGTGCTCCGCGCCACGTGCAGGAGGCGCGGATCAATCGGTCTCACTTGCTCACGTTCTCACGGTCTCCTGGCCGTTGACGCCGCTGCCGGTCAGCCGGTGGTCTGGGCGAAACGGTCATCTGCGCGTCCGAGCACTGGCTGCGGCGGGATCATCGAGGTGCTCAGGCGCTTGCGGAAGACCCAGTAGGTCCAGGCCTGGTACACCAGGACGATGGGCGTCATGATCGCCGCGACGATCGTCATCACCATGAGCGTGTACGACTGGCTCGACGCGTTGTACACCGTGAGGTTGTAGGCGGCATCGATGCTGCTCGGCATCACGTTCGGGAAGAGGCCGATGAACAGGCTCGCCACCGCGACGAGGATGGTTCCGGAGCTGAGGAGGAAGGCCCAGCCGTCCTTGCCCTTGAGGACGAGCCAGAGCGCTCCGAGCCACAGCACTGCGGCAATCAGGGCCAGCGGAAGGGTGATCGCAACCCTGCCGCTGAACGCCTGCGACCAGAGCAGGGCTGCGACGGCGAACACCGCGGCCACGAGTCCGATGCGCAATGCCACGGTCCGGGAGGCCTCACGCACCTCGCCACTCGTCTTCAGGGTCAAGAAGATCGCGCCGTGGGTCGCGAAGACCGTGAGCGTCATGAGTCCGAGAACGAGTGAGAAGGGATTGAGGAGGTCGAAGAATGAGCCGACGTAATTGAACGAGCCCGCGTCAGCAGGGTTGGCCGCGCCCTCGAGGGGAGCGATCCGCGAGCCACCGACGATGTTGCCGAAGGCAACCCCGAAGAGGAGGGCCGGGAGCACGGAGCCGACCACGATCGCCCGGTCCCAGTTCGCGCGCCATCTCGCGGTGTCGTGCTTGCCGCGGTACTCGAAGGCGACCCCGCGCAGGATGAGCGCGATCAGAACGAGGAACAGCGCGAGGTAGAAGCCGCTGAACATGGTCGCGTACCAGAGGGGGAATGCGGCGAAGGTTGCGCCGCCCGCGACGAGGAGCCAGACCTCGTTGCCGTCCCACACCGGGCCGATCGTGTTGATCATCACCCGCCGGCGCAGGTCGTCGGTGCCGATCACCGGCAGGAGCATGCCGACCCCGAGGTCGAAGCCGTCGAGGATGAAGTAGCCGATCCACAGGACGGCGATGAGGATGAACCAGAAGGTGACGAGATCCATGATGTGCCCCTACCCGATCAGTACGCGAAGTGCATGCGATTGGCGGAACCGTTCTCGGAGTCCTCGAACGGGGTGTCACTCAGCTCCTCAGGTGCGCCGGCCCTGATGTACTTGAGCAGCAGTCGAAGTTCGACGACGGCGAGTACTGCGTAGACGAGCGTGAACCCGATGAGCGAGATCCACACCTCTACCGGGGTCACCAGGGGCGATACGGCGTCAGCCGTCTTCTGCTCGCCGAAGACGATCCAGGGCTGCCGTCCCATTTCCGTGAAGATCCAGCCGGCCGAGATGGCGAGCAGTGGACCGAGGACGATGAAGTTGCTCACCACGGAGAAGGTGCGCCCCTGAGGTGCCCGGTCGCCCCGGAACCGCCACAGGGCCCACAGGGCGTAGAGCGCGGCAATGAGCCCCAGGCCGATCATGAGCCGGAATCCCCAGTACGTGACCGGCACGTACGGCACGTAGTTGCCCGGGCCGTAGGTCTGCGTGTACTGCGCCTGCAGGTCGTTGATCCCCTGCACCGTGCCGTCGAAGGAGCCGGTTGCCATGAATGAGGTCAGTCCCGGCACCTCGATGAGCGCGGTCGCCTGATCGCCTGCGACGTCCCCGATGCTCAGGATCGAGAACGGGGCACTAGATGAGGTGTCGTAGAGCGCCTCGGCGGCCGCCATCTTCATCGGCTGCTGCTGGACCATGATCTTGGCGTCCATGTCGCCGGTCACGGAGACGACCACCGCTGCCGCGAGGATGACCCACGCCCCAGCCTTGACGGCCGGGCGGAAGACGTCCACCTGGCGGCCCTTCATGAGGAACCAGGCCCCGATCGCTGCCACACCGGCACCGGCCACGAGGAACGATGCCGAGATGGTGTGGAAGAAGGCGATGAGGGACGTGTTCTGGAAGAGGACAGCGCCGATGTTGTTGAGGACGGCGCGGCCGGTCTCCGGGTCGATCTCGTAGCCAACCGGATGCTGCATCCAGGCATTGGCCGCGAGGATGAAGAAGGCCGAGAGCAGGGTGCCGACGGCAGCGGCCCAGATGGTCGCCAAGTGGACCCGTTTCGGCAGCCGGTCCCAGCCGAAGATCCACAGGCCGAGGAATGTCGACTCGAGGAAGAAGGCGAGGAGGCCCTCCATGGCGAGCGGTGCGCCGAACACATCGCCGACGAAGCGGGAGTAGTCCGACCAGTTCATCCCGAACTGGAACTCCTGGACGATCCCCGTCACGACGCCCATCGCGAAGTTGATGAGGAACAGCTTTCCGAAGAACTTCGTGAGCTTGAGGTACTTGACGTTGCCGGTTCGAAACCACGCCGTCTGGAATCCGACGACAAACCAGACGGTCCCGAGGGTGAGGGGGACGAACAGGAAGTGGTACACGGTCGTGATCGCGAACTGCCAGCGGGCGAGATCTAGCGCACCCATGATTGGGGCCTCTTCCTGTGCGTGGGATTCGAGTGGCCCCATCTTCTCGGCTGCCGACCAGTCCAGACGCAGCCGAAGGTCCAAAAACACCGGGACCTAAGTCCTGAATTTCGGGGCCACACATCGGTGGCGCGGGTTCCAGGTACCGAGGGCGAATGGGCTCCCGACCCGTTGTCTGAGAGGCTGTCGGGGTGACGACGAGCCCAACGGAGATCCGAGCGCCCCAGAGCCCTCGTGTCAGCGCTGGTACCCCGCTGCAGATCTGGGTCCCGCTCGTCGTGCTCTGGCTCGTGTGGGGATCGACCTACCTGGCCATCGCCGTGACGACCCAGACGATGCCGCCCTTGCTCTCCACCGCCCTTCGCTTCCTTGCCGCGGCCTTGATCCTCGGAGTGGGCCTCACCGTGTTCAAGGGCATTGGGGTGCTTCGGGTCAGCATCAAGGAGGTTGCCTTCGCCGGCCTCATGGGAGTCATGCTCCTCGGTGTCGGACTCGGGACCGTCTCGCTGGCCGAGCAGCACATCCCGAGCGGGATCGCGGCCCTACTCGTCTCCGTGAACGCGCTCTGGGTCGTCCTGCTTCGGATGCGCGCCGGGCAACGTCCGTCCCGACTGACGTTGGCAGGCGTGGCTGTCGGAATTGTCGGCCTCGCCTTCATGCTCCTTCCCGGGGGGACAGCAGTCGTCTCAGGCACCGACGGCGAGGTCGTCCTCTGGTCAGCCGCAGTACTCGTCAGCGCCTTCTCATGGGCCTTTTTCTCATTCAAGTCAACGGGCTACCCCCTGCCGCGCAATGTCCTCGTCATGACCTTCTACGAACTCGCAATCGCAGCGCTCGCGCTCTTCGGCGTCGGTGCCGTGGCCGGCGAGCGCCTTGATTTCAGCGTTGTCACACATTCCTCGTGGATAGCTTTGAGCTGGCTCGTCCTCGCCTCCCTCATCGGGTTCTCCGCCTACGGTTGGCTGCTGAACAAGGCCCCCCTGTCCCTCACCTCCACCTACGCGTACGTGAATCCCGTCGTCGCCGTACTCCTCGGCTGGCTGATCCTGAGCGAGCCCCTGACCCGCGACGTCATCGTCGGCCTCACCGTCGTTCTCGGCGGCGTCATCCTGGTGATCAATGGCGAGCGCCGCACCCGCTGACCTCCACGCCCCGCCGACCCCCGATTCGACCCCGAGGGCCGCGCACCGGCGTGACATCCAGGGCCTGCGCGCGATCGCCGTCCTCATGGTCGTGCTCTTCCATGCCCGCCTGCCGGTTCCGGGCGGGTTCACCGGGGTCGACGTCTTCTTCGTGATCTCCGGCTTCGTCATCACCGGCATGCTCCACCGTGAGTGGCTCGCGACCGGCCGGATTCGCATGCGCACGTTCTACCTGCGCAGGTTCATGCGGCTCGCCCCCGCCCTCGGCCTCCTAGTCGGCGTCGTCGTCCTGCTCTCCGTCGTGCTGCAGAGCCCCTTCGGTCCGCAGCAGACAGTGGCGACCACCGGGCTCGGCGCCCTGCTCATGTCGGCGAACCTCGTCATCGCCAGTGCTGCCGGCGACTACTTCGCGGTCACCGCAACCCAGAACCCCCTCCTCAACACCTGGTCGCTTTCGGTCGAGGAGCAGTTCTACCTGGTATTCCCGACCCTGCTCCTCATCGGATGGGTCCTCGCCCGACGGCTTCGGCGGGTCATGGCTCCGCCGATCCTCATCATCGCCGGGGTCACGGCACTGTCATTCCTCGTGTCCGTCCTGTGGACCAATGGCGGTGAATGGGCAGCACCGCTGACCTCGTTCTTCGGCGGGCCGCAGGTGTTCGCGTTCTACGGACCCTTCTCGCGGGTCTGGGAGTTCGGCGTTGGGGCGATACTCGCGCTCCTCATCGCGAAGGGTTGGGGCCTTGGGAAGGCGGCAGGTCGCATCGCGGGTGTCGTGGGCGCGGTGCTCGTCGTCGTCTCCGCCTTCGCCATCACCGATGTCATGCCCTTCCCCGGAACCGTGGCACTCGTTCCCGTCGCCGGAACCGCCCTGCTGCTCGTCGCCGGAGCGAGGGAGGGCTCCTTCATCACCCGCAGCCTCTCCACCCGACCGATGGTCGCCGTCGGTGACTGGTCCTACTCCTGGTACCTGTGGCACTGGCCGCTCATCGTGTTCGTGGCCGTCATCCTCCCCGGGGATCCGATCGCCCTCGTCATCGCGGCCATCGCCTCGCTCCTGCCCGCATGGCTCTCTTACCGGTTCGTCGAGCAACCGCTGCGCCGCGTCCGGCCAGCGGGCACGATCAGGACCGCCCTCATCGTCGCGGTGATCTCAGGGATCCCCATCGCCCTGTGCCTGGGGCTGCTGTGGGGAGCGAACACAGGTTGGGGCGGGCGTTTCGCGCTCCCCCCGGCGCCGGCGTCAGTGCCGGCTCCCGCGGCGGCCGGCGAGGCACAGGATGGACCGGAGGCCTTCGATCCGATTGAGGGCGACGGAGCAATCGCCGAGGACACCACGACCGGTGATCTGCGGGCACAGCACGCAGCAGTCAAGGCCGACTGCGTGAACACCGACATCGACCCGGTCGGCTGCCGATTCGGTCCTGCGAACGCCAACGGAACCGTCCTGGTCCTCGGAGACTCGCAGGCCTACGCGGTGGCCGACGGTGTCATCAATGCGGCAAGCGCCCTCGGCTACGACACGGTCGTGAGCAGTCGGACCGGATGCCCGTTCCTCGGCCGCGAGTCCAGCGGGACGAACGACAACCCGTGCCGGCCATGGCAGCAGTCGGCCCTGGCGTACGCCCTGTCGAGTTCGCCCGCCGCCGTCGTCATCGCAAACCGGTCCGCCGGCTACGTCCATCCCGAGTGGGGCTGGCGCACGGCCGCAACCGACGAGGGCAATTCGGCGACGTCGGTCACCCAGGCTGCGACGCTATGGGAGGAAGGCGTCGAGTCGGTCGTCGCACCACTGCGGGCGGCCGGCATCCCGGTGGTCGTCATCGCCGCCGTGCCCGAGATGCCGGAGTTCACCGATCAGCGCTCGCTGTTCTCGCAGGCGTTCGGGTCACGTGCCTACGAGGTGCCCCGCGAGCAGTCGATTCAGGATCGCAAGCCCGCCCTCGACGCCGAGGAGCAGGTGGCGAAGCGCCATCCGGGCACCCTCATCTTTGATCCCGTCCCGGTCCTGTGCCCGACGGAGACCTGCATGTCCGCC
>WLOY01000069.1 GCA_009699015.1 Actinomycetota bacterium
CGCTACGGCCGCTTCGGGAACTGGCCGAAGTCCGGCTGGCGCTTCTCCTTGTATGCATCGCGGCCCTCCTGCGCCTCCTCCGACATGTAGAACAGGAGCGTTGCGTCGCCGGCGAGCTGCTGGATCCCTGCGAGGCCATCGTCAGCCGCATTGTGCGATGCCTTGAGCATCCGCAGGGCCATCGGAGACAGTGCAAGCATCTCGCGCGCCCAGCTCACGGTCTCGACCTCGAGATCCTCGATCGGCACGACGGAGTTCACCAGACCCCAGTCGAAGGCCTGCTCGGCGCCGTACTGACGGCACATGTACCAGACCTCGCGCGACCGCTTCTGGCCGACGGTGCGAGCGAGCAGGCCCGAGCCGTAGCCGCCGTCGAATGAGCCAACCTTCGGGCCCGTCTGGCCAAATCGCGCATTATCGGCGGCAATCGACAGGTCGCACACGACGTGCAGCACGTGGCCGCCGCCCATCGCATAGCCCGCGATCATCGCGATGATCGGCTTGGGCGTGCGCCGGATCTGAATCTGCAGGTCCAAGACATTGAGTCGGCCGATGCCACGCTGGGCAATGGCATCGTCGCCGATGTATCCGTCATTCCCCCGGATCATCTGGTCGCCACCCGAGCAGAACGCCCAGTCGCCCTGTCCGGTGAGGATGATGACGCCGACGCTGTCGTCGTCGCGCGCCCGATTGAGGGCGTCCTGCAATTCGAAGAGGGTCTGCGGCCGGAAGGCATTGCGCTTCTCGGGACGATTGATCGTGATCTTCGCGATGCCGGCGTCGGCGCCGATCGATCGCTCATAGCGGATGTCGCGGAACTCTCCCATGCTTTCCCATTCGCATCCTGGCGTCATGGATGAATGCCCGGGATTCGTGATCGCGGGCGAGCCCTCGGGAACGACGGGCGGCAGGGGGTAGCGGGTCCGAGTGTCCATGCGATGAACGCTATCGCGAGTACGCTCGACGCGATGCGCCCACTTCGCCGAACGCCCGTGCCCCCCGGGCCCCCCGGGCTCACGGCGCTCATCGGCCCGGTAGCCGCGGCCCTCGACGGCAGCGGCCCAGCGGTCGCACCCGTGCCCACCACCTCCGTCACGGTCTCGGGGGACTACGTCGCCGGCATCCTGCGGGCCCTGCGCCCCGACGATCCCGACGCGCCACTCGAGTCAGAGGAGGTCGCGGTCGTCCTCGCCACATCAGGCTCGACCGGCGCCCCTCGCGGCGTCCTCCTCACTGCCTCGGCCCTCGCTGCGCTCACCGAATCGGTGAACGGCACCGGACCCGCACCGCAGTGGATCGCCGCGCTCCCCCTCTCGTCCATGGGCGGCTTCAACGTCCTCCTCCGCGGCCTCGCCGCGGGCCGGGAGCCGATCGCCATCTCGAGCCTCGGCGGGGCGTCGCCCTTCACCCCGCTGGACTTCCAGCGGGCGGTGCATGCCGCTGCTGCTCACTCATCGGATATTCGGGTCTCACTCGTCGCCGCTCAGGTGCGTCGGCTGCTCTCGGACGAGGCAGGCATCGAGGCACTCAGTGGATGCAACCAGATCCTCGTCGGGGCAGGACCGCTCCCGGCCAGCCTCCAGGAGTCCGCGGGCACCCACGGCATCCGCCTCACGCGAACCTACGGGGCGACCGAGACGTCCGGCGGATGCGTGTACGACGGCGAGCCGCTCCCGGGGGTCGGCATCGTCACCCTCCCGACCGGCGAGGTGGTCATCAG
The DNA here is from genome assembly GCA_009699015.1 of Actinomycetota bacterium. Taxonomy (GTDB): domain Bacteria; phylum Actinomycetota; class Actinomycetes; order S36-B12; family S36-B12; genus WLND01. The sequence goes on from WLOY01000069.1 coordinate 1,721, forward strand.
CGGGCCGATGCTCGCCCTCGGCTACCGCCTGGACCGGGTGCTCACCGAGTCACGGTTCGCCGAGTCGGGCTATCGCACCGGTGACCTCGGGAGCATCGAATCAGGAAGGCTTACCCTGCACGGACGCATCGATGACGTCGTCGTCGTGAACGGGGTGAACGTCGCCCTCGGCGCGGTGGAGAAGGTGATTGACGCCTGCCCCGACGTCGAGTCAGGCGTCGCCCTCGCCCTGCCCCTCGGCGAGGCCGAGGTCGAGATCGTTGCGCTCGTCCTCGCGGCGGGTGCCGGCCCCGGTTTACGGGAGCAGATCAACGCCGCGGTGCAGGGCGCTCTTGGCCGGCCGGCCGTGCCGCGTAGGGTCGCCGTCGTGCCTGACTTCCCCCTGCTCCCCAATCGCAAGATCGACCGGGCATCACTGCGCGCCCTCGCCACCGAACCGGGGAGCGTCACATGGCTTCCCTGAGCCAGTGGGTCGGCGGTGCGCGCCCGCGCACCCTCCCGACAGCGGTCGCCGCGGTCGCGGTCGGCACGGGTCTCGCGGTCAACGCCTCGACGCTGGTGCCAGTTCGGGCCCTGCTCGCGCTACTCGTGGCAGTCGGCCTCCAGATCGGCGTCAACTACGCGAACGACTACAGCGACGGCATCAAGGGCACTGACGAGGCCCGCGTCGGCCCGGTCCGGCTCGTCGGCCAGCGACTGGCTTCCCCAGCGTCCGTGCGCCTCGCGGCGCTCGGCTCATTCGCCGTGGCTGCCGCACTCGGAGTCATCCTCGTCGCCATCGTCGGCCAGTGGTGGCTGCTGCTCATCGGGGTTGCCTGCGTGGCTGCCGCCTGGCTCTACACCGGGGGCCCAAGGCCCTACGGCTACCACGGACTCGGCGAGGTCTTCGTCTTCGTGTTCTTCGGCCTCGTCCCGGTCGTCGGCACCTTCTACGTGCAGTCGCTGACCGTGACCGGCGCCTCAGTCGTGGCATCGGTCGGAGTCGGCCTGCTCGCCTGCGCCGTCCTCGTCACGAACAACCTCCGCGACATCCCGACCGACCTGGCCTCCGGCAAACGGACCCTTGCGGTGCGCCTCGGCGATGCGCGCACGAGGCACCTCTACTTCGCGCTGATCGCCGGAGCAGCCGCCGCGACGATAGCTGTCTCCGCACTCATCTCATGGTGGCTGCTTGTGGTGCTCATCGCCCTTTTCCTCGCCGTTCCCCCGGTGAGGCTGGTCCGCGGGGGCGCCACCGGCCCCGCCCTCGTCCCCGCGCTGAAGGGGACCGGGCTCCTCGTGCTCGGTTACGGGCTAGCGCTCGCCGCCGGGCTGTGCCTCGCCTAGCTCGTCCTCGTCCTCAGCCCTTGTCGAGGCATCGATGCGGGCGTTCAGCCGCGTGAAGAATCCGCTGACGCCGACGCTCACGGCATCGCGCTGGCGGTTGAGGGCGAAGATGCTGATCGCCCCGGATATGAGGATCGCCAACGACAGCGACCACAATCCCCGCAGCGGGGTGAGGAGTGACAGCAGCACCCACACCCCCGCGAAGATGAGGATCCGCAGCGCCGTATAGGCGAGGAACGCGATCCACCTGGGCTTGTCCGTTGTCATCCCCCCACGGTACCGGCCGACTGCTCGGGCGCGCGGGCTGGTGCAGTCACGTTACTGTGGTCACCTTGGAGGTGGCTCATGCTGCGCGTGCTCGGGATTCTGGTGCTCATCGCACTGTATGTCTCGTTCATTGTCGATGTCGTGCGCACGCCGCGCGCTGATGCCCGGGCGCTGCCGAAGCTGCTCTGGCTCGTCATCGTGATCGTGCTGCCGATCCTCGGGGGGATCCTGTGGTTCTTCTTCGGCCGAACCCGGCCGGCGCCAGGGTCGCGCTGGGGCCGGCGACGGGGTCCCGTAGCCCCGGACGATGACCCCCGGTTCCTCAAGCAGTTGGACGAGGATGCCTGGCGTCGGCGCATGCGCGAACGCCGCGGCGAGGCATAACCACCCACCAACCCACCCACCAACCCACCCCAGTCGTTTCATCCAGAATCCGGTTGAACTGACAAACAAACTCGTCATTTGACCATGTTCTTGGCCATCTCGTCCCGTAAGCGCAGCGCCCGCTCACGCTGACATGCGGGCCGCGCGCCAGATCTGATCGGCGACCCGATCAATTCGCAGGTTCATGTCCTCCCAGCCCCAGCGAACGCATCGCAGGCCTTTTGCCCGGATTCGATCCTCGCGAACCTTCTCCTTGTAGAGCACCTGACGGTCGTCATACTTCACCGCGCCGTCCGCCTCCCCAACCACGCCGAGGGCTTCCCACCACATGTCGACGATGCCGATCAGACCGTCCTCGTCATACAGGGGCACCTGCAGTTGCGGCTCGGGCAACCCTGCGCGACACAGACGAATGCGCGACAGTGACTCTAGGATCGTCTGGGCGCCCGGACGGGCGAGGTCGAGGGCTCGGCGCACCGTTCCCGAGCCGCGCAGCAACGGCCAGTCCTCGAGGGTCTCGCGAAGGGACTCGACGGCGTCAGGCTCATCCCAGAGCACTGAGTCGAGGACTCCGACCGCCCAGTCGAGCGAGAGCTGGGCCGCCGTCGAGATCGCTGCCAGGTGCCGGCCGACCACTGGAATGCCTTCGGCAACCCCGGTGGTCGCCGGGTCGAGGGAATGCGTGGTGACGATCAGGTTCGGCAGGGTGAGTTGATGAGTGCTCGGACGCCGGAGTGCCCGCAGGTCGCTCCGCAATGGCCTGATGAGGGAGAGGTTGGCCGGAACCCGGTGGGGCAGCGGTAGACCGCGGAGCACGGCGGCGGACTGGCCGAATGCGTACGCCGGGTAGTCGAGGCTGAGGACGGCCGCGGATAGGTCGAGCAGATGCATCCGGGTCTCGTCGGCACGGGCCGCATCGAGCACCGACACATCGGTGAAAATCCCGTGGCGGAGTCGGACCGCCAGACGCCGGCGGATGAGGGCCCGAAGCGTGGCATCGTCCATGCCCCAGCCAGGCAGATCGGAGCGACGGAATGCGCCGCCTTGGAGGGCTGCATGCGAATGAAGCTCTTCGCGTGCCGCCTGCAAGGAGTCCGAGAGGTTATACGTCATGGCGGCAGGCTGCCGGAAAACCCCAGCAATGCCAAATAGTTATCCACAGGTACCCGCCGGATGAAAAGACCACTTTCATGGCCAACTGACCAACTCTTTGGTCAGTTCAGCCGGATTCTGGACGAAACGACGGGGGGGGTGGAGCGCCGGATTCTGGACGAAACGACTGGGGATTGGGGCTGCTGGGTTAGGAGACGCCGGCGTAGGAATGCAGGCTGTTCACGAAGAAGTTCACCCCGAAGTAGTTGATGAGGAACGCCAGCCAGCCGATGATCACGATCCATGACGCCTTGCTCCCCCGCCACCCGGCGGTCGAGCGAGCATGCAGGTACGCAGCGAAGATCACCCACGTGATGAACGCCCAGGTCTCCTTCGGATCCCAGCCCCAGTAGCGTCCCCACGCATTCTCGGCCCAAATCGCACCGGCCACGACAGCGAAGGTCCACAGCGGAAAGCTAAACGCCACCACCCGATTCGTGAACGCCTCAAGTCGCTCGACACTCGGGACCCGTGCGAGTACTCCGTCGGAGCTCCCGGTGCGCTTCAGCGCGCGCCTCTCAAGCCCCCCCTTGAGTAAGCCCAGCCCGGCAGCCGCAGCAGCGATTGTGAATGCCCCAGAGCAGATGACCGCCGCAGACACGTGGATGACGAGCCAGTACGACTTCAGGGCCGGCACGAGTTGCGCCGCCTCGGTGTACAGGACGGTGACCGCCATGCCGAGGGTGAGGAGTACCGGGATGACGATGAACAGCCCGAGCCAGCGCACGTCAGTCCGTAGCGACAGGAACAGGAACACCGCGAGGGTGGCGAGGGCAGCGGAGATAGAGAACTCGTACATATTGCCCCAGGGCACCCGGCCGGCCCAGATGCCGCGCATGACGACACCCGCGAGGAGCAGGACGAACGACAGCCAGGTCAGCGACATGGCTATGTTCGCCGAACGTCGGCCCGCCTCCTGCTGCTCAGGGGAGTCGGACGGACGCGTGAGCACCGCGACAGAGCCCTCGCCCTCCCCCGTCCCGACACTCGCGGCAACCGCCGTTGCGCGCCGGCGGCCCGCAGCGAACGAGACCGCGAAGGCCACCATGGCGAACGTGAGGGTGATCATGGCCGCATAGATTGCCGCATTGCTCGCCTGCGCTAGCGCCGCTGTGGTCACGTGTGCTCCTTCGCTGTCGCCTCAGCGCGCGAGATCTCGCGAACGAGGGCGTCGATGTCGTCGGTCAGGGCTCCGAGATCGATGTCGTCAAGGCTGGATGACCGGGTGAGCCCGGCCACCTGAACAACGGTAGCCGCCCCGGACGGCGCGAGCACCTTCACCCATATGCGCCGCCGCCGGACGAACAGCGACAGCATGAGCCCGGCGATCGCGAGGATCGACGCGATGAGCGCGGCCTCCTTGCCCGGATCGTAGGCAATCTGGAATGAGGCCCAGCGATCGAAGCCGGTGAACATGACCGAGCCGGACCCGTCCGGCCAGTCCCAGACCTGGCCGGGGCGAAGGGTGGCAAGGCCGATCTGGGTCATCGATTCGGAGTCGAGTCGGTAGACGCTCTGCGGCATGCCGGTGTCCAGGCCGAGATCTCCGGTCCACGCGGAGAGGAACATCGCCGGATCGTCGGGGGCCGGGAACACCGACTCACCGCCTCGGATCTTGTCCACGGATGCGGTCGGCAGGAACAGCCCGCGCAGGCCCAGTTGGGGATCAGCGTCAGGGACCTTCACAACTCCCGTCGACGTGAAGTTTCCGTCCTGCGGGAGGAAGACGACGGCATCCTTGAACACGACCTTGCCGCTGGAGTCCTTGACGACGAAACTCGGCGCATAGCCGTGCCCCACGAGGAACACCTTCGCGCGGTCTACCTCGAGCGGGGCATTCACCTCGATGACGGCCCGCTGCTCGGCCGATCCCGGCTCATCGCGGTAGGTGACCCTTGCCTCGAAGTACTTCGGCGCCCCGCGCTGCGAACCCTCGCGTTCGAAGTCGACTTCGAAGGAGTCCAGGCTGAACGAGAAGGGGGTGAGACTGTCCGGATCGACGAGTCGCCCGCCGCCCCACGCGTCGTACTGGGTCACCGTGTTCGCAAACCCCCCGCCCTCTTTCACGATGACGTTGCCCTTCCAGCCGAACAGCCCCCCGACGGCGACGGACGCGAGGATGAGCAGGAGCGCGACGTGGAAGACGAGGTTGCCGGTCTCCCGGAGGTAGCCCTTCTCCGCTGCGACCCATTGCGCCCCATCCGCGGTGCCCGACGGGCCAGACACCACGCGCCAGCGGTGACGCCGCAGGTAATCGGCCGCGTCTGCAAGCACCTCGGCGGGACCCGCGGTGACGTCCAGCGTGACGGTTCCGCCGAGGCGGTCGAGGTTGCGAGGTGCCGCGGGCGGCGGCGCCAGCATGGCCCGCCAGTGCTGTCGTGCCCGGGGGATGACGCATCCGATGAGGGAGATGAACAGCAGCAGGTAGACCGCGGCGAACCACGGCGCGGCGAAGACGTCGAAGAAGCCGAGCGACTTCAGGACCCTCCCGACTTCTGGGGAGCCTGCGATCCACTCCTTCACCTTGAGCGGATCGTTACCCTGCTGGGGCAGGATCGATCCGGGGATGCTCGCGATCGCGAGGAGGAACAGCAAGATGAGCGCGGTCTTCATGCTCGTGAGTTGCCGCCAGGCCCATCGGGCGAACCCAAGCCCGCCGAGTGGCGGCAAGGGTGCCGGGGCCTGCTCCGTGGGCTCCTCGTCGGTGCTCATAGGGCCGTCTCGAATCCCGGCAGGGTGACCCGAAGCCAGATGGTGAACGAGGTCCATGCGCCGGTGACAAGCAGAAGGCCCACGATGATGAGCATGGCCCCTCCGATCCGCATCACCCACTCATAATTGCGCTTCACCCAGTCAAGCGCACCCGCAGTTCGACTGAACGCCACCGCGAGCGCCACGAAGGGGAGCCCGAGGCCCAGGCAGTAGGCCATGGAGAGCGCTGCACCGCGGGCGGCGCTTGCCTCCGTGAAGGCCAGCGACTGGACGGCCGTGAGGGTAGGGCCGATGCACGGGGACCAGCCGAGGCCGAAGATGATCCCGAGCAGCGGCGCCCCCGCTACCCCCCAGGTCGGGGCCCGGTGCAGCCGCCACTCGCGCTGCATCCCCGGGATGACGCCGAGGAACACGAGGCCCATGATGATGACCACGACGCCGAGGACTCGGTTGATCGGCTCCTGGTACTGCAGGAGGAGTGATCCGATGCCGCCAAAGGCCACTCCGTACGAGACGAAGACGACACTGAAGCCCAGGACGAACAGCAGGCTGCCGATGAGCACTCGCCCGCGCCTGCCGGCCGGGTCGGCGAGTTCCGCACCCGTGAGCCCGGTCACGTACGAGACGTAGCCTGGCGCCAGCGGAAGAACGCAGGGCGATAGGAAGGCGACCATGCCGGCCGCAAAGGCGATCGCGAGGGCCACGGCGAGCGAGCCGCTCGTCACCGTCTCGACAATCATCCAGCCTGCTCGCCGGCAACCGCTTCGATGACCCCGCGCAACGAGGATTCGCTCACCGCGCCGAGCACCCGGGCCGCCACCTTGCCGGACCGATCGATGACGAGGGTCGAGGGAATCGCGCGCGGGGGCAGGGAGTCGCGGAACCCGAGTTGCAGGACGCCGTCACGGTCGATGACATTGGGGTACCCGATGCCGAATCGCTCGACGAAACTGCGCGCGGAGGTATCGGAGTCGCGCGTGTTGAGCCCGATGAATGCGACGCCCTGCTCCGCGAACTCCCGCGACAGTCGTTCCAGGCTCGGCGCCTCCGAACGGCACGGCGCGCACCATGATGCCCAGACGTTCACGACGACGACATCGCCGGCGAACTCCTCGCTCGACAGATCCTCCCCCGCAAGGGTCGTCCCGGTGAGGATCGGTGCGGGCACGCGGTCGGCCGGACCGAGCAGGACGATCGAGCCGTCACCGGCGACAAAGGAGGTGCCGGAATCGCCACTCGCCGACCCGGTGCCGCAGCCGGTCGCGAGGAGGAGCGCACAGGCTCCGAGGACCGCCGGCAGGATGCGAGCGCGCATCCGTGCGACCGCTCAGGCCCCCGCAACCTTGCTGGCTCTGCCCAGCAGGTCGCGGGACGGCTCGGTGTAGGTGATGGCGACGAGCGAGTCGTCGTCGAAGGTGAGGGACGTCAGCGAGGCGAGCGAGCACTGACGGCTGCGCGGGTCGTGCCACAGCCGCCTCTTCTCCGCTGCGAGGCGGGCGGTCCAGATCGGCAGTTGATGGCTGACGAGGACCGCCTCGTGGCCCCTGGAGAGCTCCCGGGCACTGTCGATTGCGGCGCCCATGCGGGCAGCCACCTCGTCATACGGCTCGCCCCAGGACGGACGGAACGGGTTCCACAGGTGACGCCAGGTGCGCGGCTGCTTCAGGACGCCATCGCCGACGCTCACCCGCTGGCCCTCGAAGATGTTGTCGGCCTCGATGATGAGCGGCTCCGTCGCGATGGCCAGGTCGTGCGACGTCGCGATCGGGCTGGCCGTCTGCTGAGCACGTTCCATCGGCGAGGCGATGACGTGGGTGACGTCATGATCGCGAAGGGCATCTGCCGCCCGCTGCGCCATCTCATGGCCGAGATCTGACAGCACATATCCCGGCAGGCGCCCGTAGAGGATTCCCTCCGGGTTGTAGACCTCGCCGTGACGCAGGAGGTGAACGACCGTGCGCGATGGCTCAGCCATGGCGATCAGGTCACCTTCCGGCGAGCGGCCGTGCGCCGCCGGCTCGGGCGCCAACTGCCTTCGCCCGCTTCGAGCGCGGCCATCCGAAGGGATTCGCCATGGAGTGCGAGCGCCTCGACGAGCGCCGGCATTGTGCTGTTCTCGGCGAGCACGTCGACGCGAAGCCCGTGCTCCTCCGCGGTCTTCGCGGTCTGCGGGCCAATGCACGCGACGATGGTCGAGTGGTGCGGCTTGCCCGCTATTCCGACGAGATTTCGGACAGTGCTGCTCGACGTGAACATGACGGCGTCGAAACCACCGGTCTTGATCGCCTCCCGGGTCTCGGCGGCCGGCGGTGCGGCACGGACGGTGCGGTAGGCGGTGACATCCTCGACCTCCCAGCCGAGTTCGGCAAGCCCCGCCGCGAGCGTGTCGGTTGCGATGTCGGCGCGGGGCAGGAACACCCGATTGATCGGGTCGGTGAGGGAGTCGTAGAGCGGCCAGTCCTCAAGCAGCGCTGCTGTCGTCTGGTCGCCCTCCGGCATGAGATCAGGACGCACGCCGAACTCGATGAGGGATGCAACGGTGCTCTCGCCGACCGCGGCAACCTTGAGACCGGCGAACGACCGGGCGTCAAGGCCGTACTCGCTCAGCTTCTCGCGAATCGCGCGCACCGCGTTGACCGAGGTGAAGCCGATCCACTCGTAGCGCCCCGAGACCAGGCCGTGAATGGCGCGGTCGATCTGCTGCGGGGTTCGCGGGGGCTCGACGGAGATGGTTGCGACCTCCATCGGAACGGCACCGTGCCGCCGCAGGAGCGACAGGATCGGGCCGGCCTGGTCCTGGGTGCGCGGAATGAGCACCCGCCAGCCGAAGAGGGACTTGACCTCGAACCAGTCGAGCTTCTCGCGCTGGCTGACGACATCGCCGACGACGACGATTCCGGGGCCCGCCTGCTTGGAGCCCTTCGTGATCGCGCCGATGTCACCAAGGGTGCCGGCGAGGGTGCGCTGGTCGACGGTCGTTCCACGGCGGGTGACGGCGATGGGGGTCTTCGCCTTCGCGCCGACGGCAATGAGCCTGCTGGCGATCTCAGCCGCACGGTCTGCCCCGTTGAGGAAGACAACGGTGACCCGCGGGTGGATGAGGTCCTCCCAGATGAGCTCGGTGTCGTGCGCATCGACGACACGGAACTGCCGGGTACGGCCGCCGGTGAGGCCGAAGCCAGCGTAGGCGGGAATGCCCGTGACATCGCTGACCCCGGGCGCTACCTCGAAGGGGACCTTCGCCTTGCGGAGCGCTGCGGCCTCGTGCAGCAAGGTGCCGTCGACGACGGGGTCACCGGCGATGAGCCGTACGACCTCCTTGCCCTCTCGGGCCGCCTCGACCACGAGCTTCACGCGGTCGGCGTGGTCAAGCGGTATGCCGTCCGACCCGACCGCGGCAATGACCTGGGCGTCGGATCGGCGGTATGCCTCAGCGATTGCGACGACATCAGCGTCGACCACGATCACATCGGCGTCCCCGAGGAGGGCGACGGCCCGAAGGGTCAGCAGGTCCGGATCGCCCGGGCCAGCCGCTACCAGCGACACCGGACCGAGGGTGACCTTGCGACGCGCCTTCGGATTCCCTGGGGTGGTGCCTGTGGTCACGGTTGCCTCTCCTGAACTAGGTGGTGCGGAGTGAGTCTGCTTGGCGGTGCTCTCAAAGGTCATGCGGCGCTCCAGTCGTTCATCGCTCGTGCCCGACGCTCATGCGCGCATCGCTTCGGGGAGGGGCTCCTCGCCCCGACGTTGCTCGTGGAAGGCGAGGATTTGCAGCTCAACGGCGAGATCGACCTTACGTACCTCGACGCCTGCGGGGACCGACAGCACGACGGGAGCGAAGTTCAGGATGCTCCGAAGTCCGGCGCCCACGAGCCGGTCGGCGACGCCCTGGGCTGCCTCCGCCGGAGTCGCGATCACGCCGATCTGCGGCTGAGACTCCTCGACGAGTCGCTCCAAGCCCGTGAGGGGGAGAACGTAGATCGTGCCCTCGCCGTTCGCGAGTTCCTCGCCGATCGTCAGTTTCGTGCCGATGACATCGGGATGGGCATCGACGAGCCCGACGATCTCGAATCCCCTCGATGCGAAACCGCGGTAGGAGACCAGGGCCCGGCCCAGGTTGCCGACCCCAACGATGACCACTCGCCAGGGCTTCGACAGGCCGAGTTCGCGATCGATCTGCGCGGACAGGAACGCGACGTCGTAGCCGACCCCCCGGGTGCCGTACGAGCCGAGGCAGGAGAGATCCTTGCGGAGCTTGGCCGGACTGACACCGCATGACGCGGCCAGGCAGTCCGACGATACGGTTGTGGTTCCCTGAGCGGCGAGCGACCTGAGCACCCGGCCGTAAACGGGCAACCGGGCGACCGTGGCGTCGGGGATTCCTCGACCCACGTCGTGGGTTGGGGCCTTGCCGAGGGTTCGGCGGGACAGCGACACGGTGCTCCAGGGAAGTTCTGGCCCACACGCTTCGCCTGCCGGAACCGGCGTTGCATGAGGCTGGGAACGGCCAAACTGTGGTTGGCCGCGAGGTAAAGATTAGGCACTTGCTCGCGAAGGCACAAACTTAATCGGACGAATGGCTCCGATTATCGGTCAATGCCCCACGCAATCGCCCAGGATCCACCCGCCAGTAGTCATGAATGCGGCCGTCAATGAGGATGACCGGGATCTTCTCCCAGTACTCGTCATAGAGCCCTGGGTCATCGAGAATCGATCGTTCCTCCCAGCCGACGCCCAGCTCGGCGCACACTGCGGAGACCTGCACTCGGGCTTCATGGCACAGGTGGCAGTCCGGTTTCCCGACGATCGTGACCCGTGGACTCACTGCTCTCCGTAGACCTCACGGAGACGGCCCTTGGCGATCTTTCCGGTCGCGGAGTGCGGGAGGGCATCGACGATGCGGATGCTCGAAGGGCACTTGAACCGGGCGAGCCGGGTTGCGCAGTGCGCCGCGATCTCATGGCGCGTCGGCCCAGCCCCATCCGCCGTCACGACGATAGCCGATACCGCCTCACCCGTGGCATCGTCCGGCACTCCGACGACCGCCACCTCGACGACGCCCGCCAACCCCTCGATCGCGAGCTCGATCTCGCGCGGGTAGACATTGAACCCATTGACCAAGATGACCTCGCGGCGCCGGTCGACGAGATGGAGGTCACCCTCCGCATCGGCAAACGCGACGTCACCCGAGCGGAACCAGCCTTCAGCATCAGGCCCGCCGAGGCCGGCGGGCCAGTAGCCCGTGAACACCGAGGCTCCCCGTACCCAGACCTCACCCGCGTCACCGTCGTCGACGTCCTGCCCGCTGTCGTCGACCAGCCTGACCTCCACGCCCGGCAGCGGACGTCCCACCGAGCCGGCCTTGGCTACGCCGGAAACCAGGGTCGTCGACACCACGGGAGCGGTCTCGGTCATGCCGTAGCCCTCGAATACCGGCGTGCCGGTGAGCTCCCCGAACTCCTCGAAGACGGAGACCGGAAGCGGCGAGCCACCGCAGGAGAGCAGCCGAACGTCGCGGAAGGCCTCGCGGGCGGACGGCACCCGGCACCACGCCCGGTACATCGCAGGCGCCCCGGCCACGGTCGTGACCCCCTCATCGACGATGAGCCTCAGCGACTCGACGGGGTCAAAACGGTCGATGATCACGCAGGTAGCCCCCGCCGAGACCGCGAGGCCGAGCGCAGTGTTGAGGCCGTAGACGTGGAACAGCGGCAGTACGACCAGGACGGTGTCCGACTCCAGAACCGCGGCCGGCTCCTTCACCGACCTGAGCATGTCGATGTTCGCGAGCAGGGCTGCGTGGGAGAGCATCGCCCCCTTCGGCCGACCGCTTGTCCCCGCCGTGAAGAGCAGGAGCGCGAGGCCGTTGGGAGCGGCCACCTCATCACCCGGAGCGAAGGGTCGGGCGGCAAGGAGTCTGCGCCACGCATCGGACGACACGTCGACGATGTCGCAGGATGCGATCGCTTCGACGACCTCGGTTCCCACGGCCCCGGTGGTCGGGTCAACGAGGAGGAGCCGAGCACCGGAATCGGTAAGGAGGACGGCGACCTCGGCCACGGTGTAGGCCGGATTCATCGGTACGGCAACGAGGCCTGCCCGGAGGATCGCAAAGTATCCGACCACGAATTCGATCGAATTACCGAGCAGCAGGGCCACTCGATCTCCCGGATGCAGGCCCAACTCGCGCAGGCCGCCGGCGACATGGTCGATCGCTCCGTCGAGCTCAGCCCAGGTGAGCCGGCGTCCGCCGTCGATGAGCGCGGTCCGATCCGGAGTGAGCGCTGCAGGGCCCCTCACCAACGACGCCAGGTTCGCCTGCTCGCTCATGCTCCCTACTCTCGCATATCACCCCCGCGACCTCGGTACGCTCGTACCGTGGCGAGCAGGCGGATATCGAACTCACCTGACGTCCTCGCGTCCTATCGCCGGGCCGGGCAGGCCTCGGCCGACGCTGCGAGCGAGGCAATTGACGGCCACGTGGCCGGGGCCACCGCCGCATTCTTCGACGTCGACAACACCATCATGCGCGGCGCGAGCATCTTCCACCTCGCGGTCGGGCTTGCCCGTCGCAACTACTTCAGCGGCCACGAGATCTGGGGATTCGGCGTCAAGCAATTGCGGTTCGTCCTGAGCGGGGCAGAGAACCTCGAGGACATGGCCTCGGCCACGACGGCCGCTCTTTCCTTCGTCGAGGGCCGTCGCGTCGACGAGTTGCTCGCGCTCGGCGAGGAGATCTTCGACGACAGCATGGTCGACAAGCTCATCCCCGGATCCCTCGCCCTCGCTCAGGGTCACCTCGATGCCGGGCAGGAGGTCTGGCTCGTCACTGCCACCCCCGTCGAGGTCGCCCAACTGCTCGCGCGCCGACTCGGACTCACCGGTGCCCTCGGCACCGTGTCGGAGATCGAGAGCGGCGCCTACACCGGACGGCTCGTCGGACCGCCGCTCCACGGCCTGGCAAAGGCGGAGGCGGTGCGGGCTCTCGCCCAGCGAGAGGGCCTGGACCTCAGCCAGTGCTGGGCCTACTCCGACTCCGCGAACGACATTCCGATGCTGTCGGCGGTCGGCAACCCGGTAGCCGTGAACCCGGATGCCACCCTGCGGGCCCACGCCCGCGACAACGACTGGAAGATCCGCGATTTCCGGCGCAGGGAGCAGGTGAAGCGCATTGCGGTGCCAGCACTCTCCGGTGCGTCCGGGATAGCGGCAGGCCTCGCCGTCGGCTACGCGATCGGGCGCGCGCGCCGGCGATAGGGCACGGTCATCCGAACACTGATGGTCGCTTCATCAGGAGGCGGTAGAGCGCCTGCTGGATCTGCTCGCGAACCTGGTCGGTGAGGTTGAACACGAGCATGGGGTCGTCCGCCGCGCCCTCGGGGTAATCCTCGGTGTGGATCGGGTCGCCGAACTCGATGAACCACTTGCTCGGCAGCGGAACCAGACCGAGCGGCCCAAGGAGCGGGAAGGTCGGGGTGATCGGAAAGTACGGCAGCCCGAGCAGGCGGGCAAGGGTCTTCGCATTGGAGATCATCGGGTAGATCTCCTCTGCGCCGACGATCGCGGTCGGCACGATGGGCGTCTTCGTTCGAAGGGCCGCGGCAACGAAGCCGCCCCTCCCGAATCGCTGCAGTTTGTACCGCTCGCTGAACGGCTTGCCAACGCCCTTGAAGCCCTCCGGCCACACGCCGACGATCTCACCCCGTTCGAGCAGCCGCTCGGCGTCCGGAGTGCAGGCGAGGGTATGGCCGGCCTTGCGGGCGATCTCGCCGAGGAACGGGGTCTGGAAGACGAGGTTGGCGCCGAGCATTCGCAAGTGCCGGTGTGCCGGATGGTCATCGAGCAGCGCGACCTGGGTCATCACGGAATCGAAGGCAACAGTGCCGGAGTGGTTCGCCACGACGAGGGCGCCCGAGTCGGCGGGGATGTTCTCCAGGCCGGAGGACTCCACGCGGAACCACGATCGGTAGAGCGGCCGGACGAGGGCCATGAGCACATGCTCGGTGAGGTCAGGGTCGAAGCCGAACTCATCGATCTCGTAGTCACCGCTGCGACGTCGTTGAACGAATTCCCAAGCCTCCTCCGCGAAGGCGCGAAGGTTCTCCGGCAACGATGCGAACTCCGACGGGAGTGTGTGCTCCGGCACCCGGATAGCCGCCGGCACCGGCTGAGGACCGGTGTTCCCGACCAGTCGGGCGGCCTTGGATGGCGACAGCCTGCCGCCGTCGCCGATCGGGATCACCTGAGCGTCAGGCAACGTCAATCATCTCCTCATGGCGCACGAGGAACTCCTCGAAGGCGGCGTGCGTGCTGTACGCAGGGGTGAAGTCGAAGGTCCGCTCGACGAGCGAGGTATCGAGCACCCTGCCGTAGGTGATGAATCGGACCTGCTCGTAGGAGAAGTCCAGCAGTCCCGCCCTCGACAGGCTGCGTCCGACCGGCGTCAGGAGGAACTCGGGCAGCGCCACCCGGGGCCGGCCCGTGAGCCTGATCGCCTGAGACAAGGTGAGCGCGCCTGCGCCCGCCACGTTGAAGGTCCCCATGTGACGATCGTGCACTGCGCGGCGCAGGATCTCCAGTCCATCGTCGACATGCACGAACTGAAGCCGGGCATCGAAGCCAAGCACTGTCGGGATGACCGGGAGCGAGAAGTAGGCCGTCATCGCGGTATCGATGCCCGATCCCATGAAGTTCGCGAAGCGGAAGGTCGAGACGGTGACGTCGGGCCGCCGGCGGGCGAAGCCGCGCACGTAGCCCTCGACCTCCGAGGAGTCCTTCGGCCAGCCCGCCGTCGGCGCATGCTTGGGTTCCATGTCCTCGGTGAACATCGCCGGATCCTTCGCCCCGCAGCCGTAGATGCCCGAGGTCGACTTCACGACAAGGCCTTCCAGCGTCGGCGTCCGCTGGCAGGCTGCGAGCAACTGCATGGTCCCGATGACGTTGATTTCCTTCATCGTGCTGCGACCGCCGGCCTGCTTCGGGGTCGCGATGACGCCCATGTGCACGACTGTGTCGACCTTCGCCTCGCCCATGACCTTGGCGATGACCGGATTGCGAATATCAGCCCGGATGAAGTCAATTCCCGGAATGGGCACGACCGGCGGCACGACATCGACGCCGATCACCCGATCGACGCCGGCGTCGCGGCCGAGGATCTCCGCGATGCGGCTGCCGAGGTGCCGGGAGACTCCAGTCACCAGGACGATGCGACCCATCTTGCCCCCTCACAGCAGGCCCCTTCGGCGCGAAGGGTTGTCCGCTACTTCTTGTTGCGGCGCTGGACTCGCGTGCGTCGAAGCAGCTTGCGGTGCTTCTTCTTAGCCATCCGCTTGCGACGCTTCTTGATGACTGAGCCCATTAATGAATCCTCGCGTTGGTTGGTGGCAGCGGAGTTCCCGCTGAGCACGACGTTTTATGCACGATGCGAAGGGGAGCCTACCGCCGTCCGACGCGGGTCCGTTGACCCGGTGTCGTCGTTTGCACTCCCGCAGGTGTCGGAGCCGAGTTCAGGCGGTCTCGACGAAGGAGTCGCGCAGGTAATCGTGGACGGCCTGCTCGGGCACGCGAAAGGATCTCCCGACGCGCACGGCGGGCAGTTCGCCGCCATGGACGAGGCGGTACACGGTCATCTTGGATACGCGCATGACGGCTGCCACCTCGGCAACCGTCAGGAACCGCACCTCGGAGAAGGCCCGATCAGGGGTCGTTGACATCTCACACCGAACTTCCTGCTCAACGACCGCACCGGCTTCCCCTCCGGTGA